>CAZRLV010000068.1:0-12999 GCA_964600955.1 uncultured bacterium | reverse complement strand
GCTTAAGCTAGGTGTCAGCCTGGGGATCCAAGCCGGTTTTTCACTCCAAAATTCACTCTTGTTTGAAGAAATAGAATCTCTTTTTGATGGGGTAGTGCGGGGCTTAATCGCCGCGATTGATGAAAGAGATTCCACAACCTCAGGTCATTCAGCCAGGATTGCGCGCATTTGTGAACGTTTTGCCCTCTGCGTAAACGCCTCCAAGGATGGGAAATTCGCAGATTTTGAGTTTTCCTCCAAAGAGCTCAGGGAGATTAAATACGCAGGCCTCCTACATGATATCGGGAAAATCGGGGTAAGAGAAGATGTACTTAAGAAAAAGTCCAAACTGAGTCAGGGAGAGGTGCAAGGGATTCTCTCGCGGTTTGATTTTATCGCCTTAAAGGACCAGATCTCTCTTGAGACCGAACGAGAGTGTATTTTGCGCTCTAACGAGGCATACAATCTGAGTGAGGATGATTTTAGGACTCTGAGCGTTTTGTCATCGCGTACCTTTGTGGACCCCAGAGGTCAGACCCAGTCCGTTCTCAGCGAACATGAGTTTGAAAATCTTTCCATTCGCCACGGAAATCTCACTGAATCCGAGATCCAGGAAATGCGCAAGCATCCGGCGGGAACGTATAAGATTCTCTCCAAGATTCGTTTTTCAAAGGACCTCGAAAATATCGCCAAAATTGGCGCTCAGCACCACGAAAAACTGGATGGTTCCGGGTATCCTCACGGCCTCAAATCGGGAGAAATCCTGATCCAGGCACAAATCATGTGTATCGCCGACATCTATGAAGCTCTTGTAGACACCAAGCGGCCATATAAACCCGGATTGTCACGCTTTGAGGCCCTGGCCATCATCGATAAAGAGGTCCAGGAAGAAAAAATTGACCGCGACCTTTTCAGGATTTTTCAGGAGAATCTCGATGACATCGTCGGACCAAAACGCTAGTTCCGCTACGATCAGTCTCAAGTACAAATTCGCAGTTTTTACTTCCGTTCTCATTCTTTTTGTCTGCGTGGCACTTAGCCTTTTTCTTCTGGATAAAGTGGAGCGTGAACTTCGGCGCCAAATTCAGCTGCGCGGAATGAGTTCAATTACAAATTTCGCTGAGAACGCCAAATACTCCATCATGACCGAAAATAGAGTATTCCTAGACGGCCTTGTGGAACATGAGATCTCCAAGGAGGGGGTGGTCCATATCGTCGTGGTCAATGAACGCGGTACTATCGTGGGAAACAATAACCCCGTCATGGTTGGAAAACAGATCAAAGATGACTATAGCTTGGCACTGCTAAGAGATCTGACCGAGCCTACCTTTCGCAAGATCAAGATCTCCACAGGAGAGACAGTTTACGATTTCATCACCCCTATTCTGGATAAGGATATTTATACGGAAGACCGTTACGCTGATCCCTATGAGGCCAAGAGCCGGCTACCTAATCATCGCAATCTTGGCTTAATTCGCATTGGAATTTCCTTTCGAAAAATGGAGGAATCCATGCAGGAAACCTACCGAGGCGTCACCTATATCTCACTTGGAATCGCTGGATTGTCCATTCTTTTAGCCTTTTGGTATGGGAAGATTCTGGTGCGACCCCTGAGGGAAATGACCCGCATTGCCAGTCGCTTGGCCTCTGGATACCTAGACGAGCGAGTCGACATCAAAAATCGGGATGAAATCGGGCTTCTGGCAAATAGTTTTAATACGATGGCAAAAAGTCTCCAAGAGTCTAGATCTAATCTTTGGAAACTCAATAAAGAGCTGGAATACAGTGTCGAGGAAAGAACGGCTGACCTGAAAGCCGCATATCAAGATCTGCAACAAATGGATCAACTTAAGTCCTCATTCCTCTCCACGGTTTCACACGAGTTAAGAACCCCTCTCACCTCAATCCTTGGCTTTGCCAGGATCATTCAAAGGCATTTTAAAAGGACTATTATTCCCTCACTTTCAGAAGACGATCCCAAAGCCTCCAAGGCCTGCGCAACCATCCAAACCAATCTGGAAATAATCTCCACGGAATCCAACCGATTGGCCCGACTCATAAACGATGTTTTGGATCTGGCCAAAATCGAGTCTGGAAAAATGGATTGGAAAGTCGAAGAATTCAATCTCTTTTTGCTTTTTGAAAAAGCCATCCATAACCTGGGTTCGCTTGTCGATCACCCTGGGCTTCAGGTCGAGTTGAAAGGAAGTGCTGAGCAAACCGGCTTGATCCCAGGAGATGTGGACCGCATCCTGCAGATCATCACCAATCTACTGAGCAACGCCATCAAATTCACCCCGTCCGGAACCATTACCTGTAACGTTGAACGCCTGGAGTCCTATGTCCAGGCTTCAGTCAAAGATTCGGGTGTGGGAATCTTGGAACATGAGCTCGTGAAAGTCTTTGATAAGTTCCAGCAGGCCGGAGACACTCTGACGGAAAAACCCCAGGGTACCGGACTGGGCCTGCCCATCTGCAAGGAGATTGTGGAATATCATGCCGGGCATATCTGGGCCGATTCTAAGCCAGAGCGGGGTTCAACCTTTTATTTTGCCCTTCCATTGGACCCGCAGCAACCTGTTCCTGAAGAAGTCAAGGAAGTTACCTTTCAGCTGCAATCCAAGCTGGATAAAATGTCCAAATCGGAGATCCTGATTCTCATTGCGGATGAAGACCCTCAGATCCGCAATCTCCTGCAAAACGCTCTAGAGACTGAAGGGTATCGAATTATTCAGGCAGTCAATGGAAAAGAAGCCTATGATCTGGCCCGCGAGTATCCTGTCAACGCCATTTTAATTGATGTCATGATGTATGAAATTGATGGATTTGACACTCCCCATTATCTAAAAGCCGATCAAACCACCTGTGCTATTCCTATCATTTTGCTGTCGGTAATCATGAGTCGAAAAGCAAAAATGCTACTTGGGGCATCTTCCTACACCACCTCGCCGCTCACCGCCGAAAAAATCTTGAATCGACTGGCGGAACATTACCGTGACAAAGATCTCCCCCTTACACAAACCTTGATTTATTTCTTTGGTTTTCCAAGGGCTATTCGAAAAAACTATGTGAATGAACTCAAGAATATGGGGATCAAGGTAGAACATTTCGATGTCTTCTCAAGTCTGCTCAAAACCTGTGAACAAACCTCGCCTTCCATGATCGTGGTAGACTTCAAGGATACGGGAATCTCACCCAACCACTTTTTTCGAACCTTTCGCAATCATCCTGAGCTTGAAGACAGTGCTATTTTAGCCATGGTACATGAAACTGAAATTGCCAAACGTATAGAATCAGCACCGACAAAAAGCCTTTCGACCGTACAGGACATTACAGATACCATCAATGATTTTTTCAAAAGAAAAGCAACCACCAAGGGAGAAAAGAAGCATGAGTAAACATATCCTTATCGTGGACGACGAGGCACATCTGAGGTTTCTTTTGGAGCAGACTCTCGAGGACCTTGAAGACTTTGGGGTCGTGATTGAATCCGTCAAGGACGGTCAGGAAGCCTTAGATTCAATTGAAAAATTGCGCCCGGATCTGGTTTTTCTTGATGTCATGATGCCGCGCGTGAACGGCTTTGAGGTTTGCAGTCAAATCAAGTCCTCAGAAGCAACCCGCGATATTTTCATCGTTCTTCTCACTGCCAAAGGACAGGAGGCAGACCGAATCAAAGGCGAGGGAATGGGAGCCGACCTTTATCTGACCAAGCCTTTTGATCCCGATGAAATTCTGGATTTGGCTAGCAAAAAATTAGGGATTGAGCTGGAGGAAGAGTAGGAAGAAGGAAACAGGAGGGGGGAAGGAACTAGAGAACTAGAGGAATCTGAAAAGATAGGTTAGGAGAGTCGAAGATGGATCCCCCGGTCAAGTCGGAGAATGACAGTTCCAGCAATATCTTCCTCTTTTCTTTCACCATTCCGATGATTCCTATAGTTCCGATAGTTCTGTAGTTCCTTCTCCCAATTTTTGTCATTCTCCGACTTGACCGGGGGATCCATTCAAATGGTCGTAAAAGTCTTTATTCTTGAATTCCTCCTCAAGTTTATTCTTAATTCTGGCTCCTGACTTCTGGCTCCTGATTCCTTCTTTTTGAAACTTTTGTGGGGGAGGTTCGTAGTGGTTGTGGAGGGACTTATGATTTCACGGTTTATTCGATGCGCTTTGGCTATAATTCTGTTGCTGGGTGTTCAGGCCTCGGCTTGGGCTACGGAACTGGCTAATGAGAAGATGGTCTTCTTGGTGAAGATGGGTACGGACAGCTCCGGAGATCCACTTTTTAGAATAGCCGACAGCTCTCAAACCCGAATTCGCTCGATTTTTGACCGGCTCTACCTTAATGATGGAATTCAGCGTGTCATCGACTCTCATCAGCAGATTGAATCGCAAAATCTGGCTCAATCAACCCCCGCCGGTTACCATAACCTGCAAAAGCCGCGTCCAATTTTTGTTGAAATTGGGTCTGAGACAGGCACATTTAATGAATGGAAGGGCAGTTTCAGTGTTCAGGACTCACAGGGAAAAATCGAATCTTTTGAACATCCGCGAGTTGTTTTAGACCTGAACGATTCAATTTTCCAGTCTCGAGACCCCTCCTTGGTTGAGCAAACGGTTGTGCATGAAATGGCACATGGGGTCATGCGTATGGCCTATGGCTCCGAAAAGCTTCCCGATAGCGAGTGGCTGGGAAGGCCGCATTACGGGGATCTCGTTACCGATGAGCAACTGGCTTATATCGAAGGCTGGGCTGAGTTCGCCGGTGCTTACTTTACAGGACGCAATACCATTGCCGAAGATCCCCCTCAAGCTATTTCTCAAAATGCCTATGCCTATCAGGACAGCGGAGTTGCAAAGCTACCGGCGGATCTCATGAAAACTGAGGGTTGGGTGGCTACTATTCTCTTACATATTGCCAATCATCCCCAAATTAACAAGGGTTATGAAAAGCTTGTGGAAGCCATGCGCAAGGAAAAATCCCAGGGACTGAATGAATTGCTCAGGATTTATCTCAGGGACCACCCCGAAGATGGTGACGCAATCTCTGAAATTCTCACGCGTGATTCGCTCAATCAAATTAGCGCACCTCTTGGAGGACCAGTAATTGCTTCCAGATGTGATGAGGAACATGGGCTCACCCCTCCAGGGGACACAAAATGCTATGGGTCCAACGTCCTACCCCCACCCGTCAATCAGCCTTCGCCAGGAAGCGCGGCCCCGGACCCGGAGCTGGATAGAATCTTCAACGATTTTCAAAGTTCGTTGACTACCTATGCCCAGCTTCGTCTTGACCAGGTCCATCCAGAATGGTATGCGGGAGCTCATCCGGGCGAGATTCAAAGACGGGCAAGCTTTCAGTATTCGCTGGTCAAGTCAATGGAGTCTCGTTTGACGGGAGCTCTGGGACAAAATAACGGTCGTCAAAATCAGGACAGAATTGCTGAGTCTCTTCTGGACAGCCTCGACAAACTACGCTTTGAGCATAATCAGACCCTGCAGTCCTACCAAAAAACCAATTGGTGGGATCAGGGAGCAAAACAACGCATGGCCCATGAACTTCAGGTATATAAAGAACTTTATAATGAAGTGCGCTCGGTCACGGACAGCGTCGATCCAGCCGCCCTGACCCATGTTTGGCAACAGAGGCAAATCCGCCTGGAATACCGGGTCAAGCAAAATGCAACTCCGGCAGCGCCAAGATCAGACTGTAACGCTGCACTGGATCCCGACTGCCAGGAAGCATATAACAAATTGATCGGAGCTATTGAAGCCAATAAAAGATCAAACCAGGCCAAAGATTATCTCAATAATTATAATCGCAGTTCTCAATAAGAGTTTGTGAAAACAGCCTGCATTCTTACCCTTGAGCACCTAAATCGTGACTATGCCCTCTCAGGCGGGGCTCTGAGAGTCGCCGGACTCAGGCAACTTCTTGAAGAGCTTGACTTCAATGTCATCGTCCTCAGAAAAAAAAATGAGATCCCTGAAGCCCATGGTGAAAAAACCTTCGAGATCCATAAAATCCGTGATTGCGGCTTGATTGAACATGATATTCGTCAGAGAATTCAAGACTGCTCACCCGATCTTTTGCTCGTAGAGCAGTGGGGCCTGCTAGATGAGATTGAAGAGTTGGATATCCCTATCCTTGGGGACTTGCATGGCTCTTTGCTCTGGGAAAATCGCGTCAAGGGTTACTCGGACCAGGACCAGATGCGATCCAAGGTCTATTCACTGGGAAAATGTGATGCCCTTCTCGTACCCGGCGACCGACAGTATTATTATTTTATGGCCTGGGCCATGATGGCAGGTCTGGACTTGGAACAGGATCGTCTAGTCCGTGTCCCCATTCATCTTCCCGCAAATTGGTATGCCAAGGATTCTGAGAACAGAGCGAGTCGAAATCGTACTTTGGTTATGGGAGGAGCCGAGTGGCCCTGGGTAGAATTGAAACTGCGCCAGGAACTCCAGGACTTTTTTAAATCCCATGATTTCAGGCTTGAGAGTTTTTTCTATGAGCCTTTGGCCACAGATCTACACCCAAGCAATGAAGTACCCACAAAACGAAGAGAAGGAATCGCACACAAGGAAGTAGTCAAGCAATACTCACAGGCTTCGCTGGCCTTTGACTTTTATCGATTGAACCGCGAGAGAGAACTAGCCATCACAACCAGAACCATTGAGTATCTCTATTGCGGAGTACCCGTTATCTACAGTACAGGATTAGAACTATCCAGTTTTTTAAAGAAAAATAATTTTGGTTTTGTCATTGAGAAACTAGACGAAATTCTGCACATCCATGATTTTCAGGAGGCCTTGCTTGAAAAACAGACCGCTCTCGAAACTCTGTTCCCAAAGACAGAATATTACGAGAAAACCCTGGATCGCATGCAAAGTTTTCTTGAAGGCTTGTCAAAAAATCAAAGGCCCGTTTTTGCGTTTTCCAAAATGGAGGAAGAAAAACGAGCCTACTTCAAAAGTCATACAGAGCGCGGCCTTGAAATTGAACACCTCAAGCAGGAAAATCAGAGACTAGAAGCCGAGACAAAAATCCTATCCACCGAGGTGCATAATCTGCGAAATCTCTGGGCTCGCGACATGCGTGAAGGTGCTGAAAACCTGGCAAAGCTCAAGAAAGAGTCCAAGCCGTCATGAAATCAAGAATTCTGGATTCTAAAAATTGCTCTAGGTCTTGAGCGTATCCATAAAGCTTGTAAACACAACGCCTAAGTAAAAAACCAGCATCGTCACAATAAAGGCCCAAAACCACGGGCTCCTAAAAAGGCCTGCGTAAAACGGCTGCACAGGCTCTTGAAAAAGTTCCTCAAACGGGGCCAGCGGCTCCTCTCCAATCCTCTGGGCAACTCGATCCTGGAACCCGGAATCTACCTGCCCTACAAGCTGACGCAAATCGGCCTTGGATTCCTGATCCTCTAGGCCGAGCTTTTTTCTAAGTCGATCTCGCAGTCCGGAGAGAATCTCAAATTTTTCACCCGCGCTAACCCTGGAAAGGCAGGCTCCCAGATCTTCATAAACATGGGGCGTAGCTTTGGCCTCAAGAAAACCGGCCAGTTCAAAAAGGATATCCGGTCTTACCTCGTAGTTCACAAGACGCATCACAATCGAAAACAACTCGTCCGATGGGGATTCCCAGTACCCTAGATAGCGTACAAAAGCCGCCACCGATGTGATACTTCCCTGGCTCCATTTGCGCATCACCTCAAGGGCCAGAGACGGCTTTGAACTAATTAATAGAACCATGCCAGCAGAGAGAATTCTTACGTTTTCGCGATCCGTAATTTTATGCTCATGAATTCTTCGCTCCAGGAATTCGGCAACGCGCATATCTCTAAGTCTTACCAATGCCTCAACAGTATTGGCAACTACTCTTGCGTCCCCATGTTTTAAAAATGGAGACAGGCTTGCCCACTCATTGCCATCGCTAAGACAAGCCAGAGTTTTGACAAGTGTCGACAGAACAAAAGGCTCTTCCTCGGCCTTGAGGTGATTACGAATCAGGGAGGTGATTTCGCGGTTACCACTCCAATAATCAGCTTCCTTGGATAGCCCCATGAGGATGTCTATTTTTTCACGAGTTCGTGAAGAACCAAGAAGCTCTTCCAGGAATCCAGCCATTCCTCCAGGGTCCTGCTCCAGATCTGAAGAATCTGCCTCATTCTCCGATCGTCTTAGTTGCAATTTGGATACTTCAGGATTTCTTCTTTGAAACAAAGGCAGCAAACGTGAAGCGTATTCTCGAACTCTGGGGGAAGAATGTGCCAGACAAGTCTCAAAAATATACAGATTATCAAGAAGTTCGAGCTGATAAATCAGAAAGAGGCAGTTGAGACAATTGCGTACATTTCCAGCGTCAAAATAATCGTTAACGCTCAATGCAAGCTCGTCTTTAGTCAAATATCGCTCCAAGGCTTTAAGACAGTTGGTGACCACTCGTCGATCTGGATCGGCTAGAAATCTAAGCAATACTCGCACAATCTGGTAACGCTCCTTACTAGCTCCGGTCAGCTGAATCGCTTCAATACAATTTGCACGTACACGTCCATCCGAACTCTTCAGATACTCTGCCAGATAAGGAAAGGACTTTTCCATGGCTACGGCTCCTAAAGCCAAAACCAGAGATGAGAGGACAAAGGGGTCATTCTCGTGATTTCCCAACTCTTCCAGGGGGCCTAAATAGACAGGGTCCGGGTGAGACAATATATTTTGAAGTGCTGAAATTCTCAGCTCGCGATCCTCGGATATGAGATCAGAAGTAACCTGTTGCAAGGGGAGCGGACTCTGCGGATACACTTTGCGATGCAAATCCTCACGCTCATGAACCATGGGCTCCACTATGTCACCTGAATTTTTAATTTCTTCCCCTAGTTGTCATCATTCTTCAACCTTTTGAGTGGATCCCCCGGTCAAGCCGTAAGATGACGGAATTTAACTCCCCATTCCGATGATTCCTTTAGTTCCGATAGTTCTTCTAGTTCCTTCCCTCTCCTCAACCTTTCGTGCCTTTCGTGGTTACAATTCTACCTCTTCTCCTCCATTCATCGGCTTTTTCTCAGTGGAAATATCCGCAATGAAAGGATAAACTTGGCCCCTATTAAGATTATAATCCTTGCGAAACCAGGAGGGTTTAGTGATGAGGAAAGACGAAACAACACCGGCAGATGAAATCATCCTCAGAAGAGGTCGGCTGGAAGAACTACGAACCCTGGGGGTGGACCCCTTTGGTCAGCGATTTGATCGAACCCATAAAATTGAGGACCTCCTTAAACTTTATGAAAGTGCGGAGCAGACAGGACCTGAAGCCATCGATGATCTGCCCACTTTTAAAATCGCAGGGCGCATGATGAATTCACGTGGAATGGGCAAGGCCAGCTTTGCTAATCTTGCAGACCTCACGGGAATGATTCAGTTTTATGTCCGCAAGGACTCTATCCCGGAGGATGAATTTACCATTTTTAGAAAACTCTATATTGGAGATCATCTGGGGTTAGTCGGACGACTTTTTAAAACAGGTAAGGGTGAAGTTACTCTGCGCGTGGAGGAAATCAGTCTACTGTCTTGCGGATTACGCCCCCTTCCTGAAAAGCACCATGGCCTAAAGGACATAGAAATCCGTCAACGTAAACGCTACCTGGATCTCATGGTCAATGAAGAGGTGCGCCGTACGTTTATCATTCGCTCAAAAATAGTTTCTTCTCTCAGAAAAACCCTGGATGAACGCGGGTTTTTGGAAGTGGAGACCCCTGTTCTAAACACTCTGGCCGGAGGAGCTAACGCACGCCCATTCATCACCTTCCACAATGCCTTGAAAATGGACTTTTATATGCGGATTGCCACGGAACTTCACCTAAAACGTCTGTTGGTAGGGGGCCTGGAAAAAGTCTATGAAATCGGACGCATCTTTCGTAACGAAGGAGTGAGCCACAAACATAATCCGGAATTTACCACCCTCGAACTCTATGAGGCCTATAGTGACTATGAGGGAATGATGGAGGTCACGGAGGCCCTGATTTCAGGTGCCTGCAAAGCCGCGCATGAAAACCTTAAAGTTCCTTATCAGGGAAAAGAACTGAATTTTTCTCCCCCCTTTAAGCGGCTGAGTTATCTGCAAGCGATCTGCAAGTATGGCGGGATATCTCATGAAGATTTGGACTCCAAGGAGAGTCTGGCAAAAATCTGTAAAAAGCACGAAATCGATGTCAACCCAACCTTGCCGGTTGGGCTTCTCTATGATGCTTTGTTTTCACATTTTGTGGAGCCTCATCTTTTTCAGCCCACCTTTATTTACGATTACCCGGTTGAACTTTCTCCTCTGGCAAGGAAAATCCCTGATCGACCTCATCTGACCTACCGTTTTGAAGCCTTTGTAGCGGGAATGGAAATTGCCAATGCCTTTTCAGAACTGAATGACCCTGAAGACCAACTCTCGCGATTTATGGCCCAGGAAGAAAATCGAGAACAGGGGGATGAAGAGGCTCATGAGATGGACCTGGATTATATCGAAGCTCTGGAATATGGAATGCCCCCCGCAGGCGGTCTTGGCATTGGAATTGACCGATTGGCCATGTTATTATCGAACCATATTTCCATCCGGGAAGTGATCTTGTTTCCGCACCTCAGAAAACAATGAAACTGGCACGGGTTCTAAAACAGGTAATATCCACCGCTAAGCATTCTGCCCTGGACCGGCGTAAGCTCTACTGGGTACAACCGGTGGATCCTGAGGGCCGGCCTGTAGGTGAGCCATTTGTCTCTATCGACGTGGTAAAATCGGGCCTGGGGTCCCTGGTTTTGGTCAACTCAGAGGGCGGCGGCAGTCAGGAAGTTTTGGGGCTGAAAGATGCACCGGTTCAAAGCGTGATTGTTGGAATCGTTAAAGATGTATGCATCACTGAAGGACAAACATGAAAAACAGAGATGAGTTGATCGATCGAGTTACCAAGGAGGTATTGAAGCTCTATACAGTTCAAGATGAGTCGCCCCCTTCAGAGGCCGCGACCTCGAAAATTAAAACCAATCCTCCAGAAAGCAGCTCACTTCTGAAAGCCCTGGTCCTCTGCTGTGGAAATTCCAAGCTAATTGACGACACTGTAGAACGCTTCAAAGATCTCAACAGAAACTACCGACAGACTAAAGTCCTGCTTTCCGAGAACGCAAAATTGCTTTTTAATGCAGAAAAATCCAAACCCTTTGCCGGATATGAGTATTTTCTTGGAGAAAAAGGACTTGAAGATCTGCATAGTTTTGACCATTTTTATCTGATCAATCCGACCTTGAATACCCTGTCGAAAATGGCAGCCCTACAAGCAGATACTCTTCCCGCTCTCATTTCCAGGCGCGCAGTTCTATGGAATAAGCCTGTTTTCATCCTTCTCGACCAAAACCCCAGTCTTCCATCTGCCATGCAGACAGAGTTTGAAGCCATTATTGAGAAATTAAAAAGCTTCGGCTATCTCTGGAATGGACAGTCCCAAGAATCTCATCAAATCATAACCCAGCTCGTTCAAGCCCCCTCATTACCCGCGATTACCCTGCCCAAAAAACCAGGTCCCGCCGCTCCCCTTCCTTTGCGGGAAGAGACTCCAGACAACTCCAAACTTGCGAAAATGATTGACCATACCCTTTTGATGCCGGACACCACTGAATTGGAAATTAAGAATCATTGTGCCGAAGCAAGTCAGTTTGGATTCTTTTCTGTATGCGTGCAACCCTCGTGGGTCAGCCTCTGTTCGAATCTGCTTAAGAATTCTCCGGTGAAAATCTGCACGGTAATTGGGTTCCCTTCAGGGGCCAACTCCCCAGGTGTCAAAGCCTATGAAACTGCTGAAGCCATACGCAACGGTGCCGACGAAATTGACATGGTTCTAAATATTGGCGCTCTAAAATCCAGCGATTTTGACGGAGTAAAGAACGATATTAAAGCAGTTTTGGAGTCCTGCTCCGGGCGACCTTTGAAAGTCATTCTTGAAACAGCTCTCTTGTCGCGTGAAGAAATTATCATTGCCTGCCGGATCTGCAAGGAGGCAGGGGTTCAATTCGTGAAAACCAGCACCGGGTTTAGCAAGGGAGGCGCCACCATAGAGCATATCCGTCTCATGCGCCATGTGGTGGGGCCCGAGCTGGGTGTCAAAGCCTCGGGTGGAGTTCGTGACAGCAAATTTGCCAAGGAACTGATTGAGGCCGGAGCGACAAGAATTGGTGCCAGCGCCAGCATCGCCATTGTTAAGGGTGAAAACCCTGGTGAAGGTGATTACTGAGCCGTTACATCTGAAACAAAAGTGCTCAGAGCCTCACGATAATCCTCACGGGCAACCAGAAAGCTATCCGTATGCCCGCCTCTGAGCTGCTGGAAACGAGCATTCTTTCCGGCTACTTTGAGAAGTTCCTGTGAGTGTTGATAAGGGATGGTCTCGTCGGTGGGACTATGCATAATAAGTAGCGGACAGTTTCTTTTTTGAATATGCTCAATCACCGGGTATTGGTAGCGGGCCAGAAGCTTTACCGGAAGAAATGGATAAATCTCAGAACCAATATCAGGAATCGAGGTAAAGGTGGATTCCAAGACCAAACCCGCCGGTTGTTTTTCACGGGCGATCCAGGATGCCATCGCTCCCCCAAGTGACCTCCCAACCGCTATTATACTGGCAGCCGGAATAGATTTTTTCTCCACGAGGTAAGACCAGGCCGCCTCTACATCACGATATGTTCCTGGCTCATCAGGCTGTCCCTCACTTTTTCCGTATCCCCGATAATCAAAATAAAAGCCGCTGTAGCCCAGACTGTGGTAGAGACGCAGGGTATTCATGCGATCACCGATATTACCGGCATTGCCATGGCAAAATAAAATAACGGGCGCATGAGGCTGTGTTGGAACAAACCAGCCATGCAGCCGAGTCCCGTCTACAGCCTGAAAGAAGACATCCTCATAATCCAGACTGAATTGGGCCGGATGAGCCAGCAGTTTTGACTCTGGGTAGTAGATAAGACGCCCCTGCAGCAAATAAA
>CAZRLV010000067.1:9564-13014 GCA_964600955.1 uncultured bacterium | reverse complement strand
ACGGTTCTGAACCGCTCCGAGCTTGGCCCGCTCGCTGGAAACGGCATCGATGGCCTCATCAATTTTCCCTAGAGCCTTGGTGGCTGCAGAAATATTGGTAACATCTACACCCTTGAGCCCCAAAGAGTCAGAGCTGGCATTTCGTACCTGAAAGGCCATGAACTGCTTTTGGTTAGCTCCAACCTCAAAGCGTAAGGTCTTATCAATGACATGCAGGTCAAATTCGGTTTTTCCATCTCCCTGGGAGGAAGATCGAAAATCCACTCCAAAGGCATTTTGACCTGTGGTAGCTAAAAGGTTGGCTCCAGAGCCACTTCCGGTCACGGCCAGGGCAATGCGGGAACTGTCTCCGGCAGACTTTGAAAAGAAGTCTAGACGATTTCCGGCATCGATTTGAAAGCTCACATCCGTGGTATTTAGGTTGGAATTATTAAGAATCGAGGTTACCGCCTCCTTGGAGATGGTAAAAGATTCACCAGCAGTGGACACATTGGCTGTGAAAATACTGATGGTATTCGTCGTGGCTCCGTTTTTATCGGTAACCGTAAACAGCAAAGGCGATGCCAGAGTAAATCCCTGGGTAGATTGACCGTCCGCAGTGGTTCCGTTATAAACCGCTGCATTACCTCCGGTTCCGGTAGACGTTGCTCCTCCAACGAGCCCAAAATTCCCCAGAGAGTTACCACCGATGGCCGTGATGGAGATTTTGGCATCCCCTCCCGTTTCGGTGGAGCGCAACTCCAGTTTTCCATCTGCGGCCATGGATGCATTTATATCCACATTATTAGTCGTGAAATAATTATTAAATGTGTCCACGATAGAAGTCGAGGAGATGGCAACGCCTTGAGCAAAGCTGATATTTGTTGCAGTGCTTGCAACTCCCTGATTAAAATCACCGTCTCCAATTTGAATCTGGGTAACTCCGGTTCCAGCAATGGTGATTCCACTGGAAATATCTGTACTCCCGGTGATGGTGGCGTTGGTGCCTCCAGAGCCGGTAACCTTTCCATCTACAATCCCTAAAATATCCTGCGCGGCTTGATTGCCAAGGATAGATATTTCCCCGGAAGTTCCTGAGACCGAAGAGCTCAGAGTCAGGTTGAATCCGTCAAAACTAGCGGTAATTCCAGGGTTTTGGTAACTGGTTGAAGTTGTGGCGGGTGTCAGGGCGTCCAATGGGTTATTAGCCGCTGCCACGGCATTATTGATCATGGTGGAGATCGATGCCGTAGTATAGGTTCGACTACGAGTTAGAGTGACGGTTACGCCAGCACTCGTAGCGTTGACGGCTGGATTCTGACCATTGTCTGTGGCGTTAGTATCATGCAGTGTGAAAACAACATTGGCACCAGCCACGGTGATGGAATCTGTGGCGGCAACCGTACCGTCCATACGGGCCTCGGAGGCCAGTTCAAACTGAAGGTCCATTCCTCCAATAACTCCTGAAGCTCTTGCACTGGTAGTGTTTTCAGATACCGTGCTTGGTGTGGCAACCCCAACTTCAGTGGCGGTTACCTTAAAGGCGGCATCCTCGGACTCCACGGTCGTTTGCATGGCAAGTCCCTGAAGAATTCCCTCATCCGCTGAAAGCGAGAGGTCCCCAAGGGCGCCGTCGCGGCCAGCCTCATAGATAAATTGACCACTGCTGGCATTGTAAGCAAAAGTGGATCCCGTAATTCCCAGACCATCACTGTCCGTACTTGAAGTAATGGCAGTTTCGAGTTTACTTGTGAATTCTTCCAGAGTGAGATCACTCGATACGATGACATCCGAACTTTGTCCGTTGCCTCTAACCGTAATGGTCTGCGGGGCTTCCAACTTGGAATTCCCCTCACTGTCATACATGGACTCCAATTCACTTAACTTAGTGGATAGTCCAGCGACATTTCCGGTGTCCTTGTCTTTTTGAATTCCAGACTGTTGTACTTGACGTACGCCTGCATTTTCACGACTCAGGCTCACCTTGTAATCACCTGCGGCCACCTGACCGCCTGTGGTAAAGGCGACAATATCATTGTTGTCGGTACTGACCAGCGCGGACATGCTTCCATCCAACTGCTTTTTGGTATTGAACTCCGTAGTCTCAGAAATTCGATCAATCTCCTCGACCATTTGATCCACTTCTTTTTGAATCTCAAGTCGATCATTAGCGGTCAGGGCATCACTCTGGGACTGAATGGAAAGTTCGCGCATGCGATTTAAGATGCTGTGATCTTCATTCAAAGCTCCTTCAGCTGTTTGAATTAGAGAGATGCCGTCCTGAGCGTTCCCAATGGCACGGTTCAAACCCGTGATCTGGCCCCGGAGTTTTTCCGAAACAGTTAGTCCGGCGGCGTCGTCGGCTCCTCGATTGATTCTTAGACCTGATGAAAGCCGCTCAATGGACTTGCCCAGACCCTGTTGACTGATTCTTAGATTACCGGTAGCGGTAAGTGCGGGAATATTGTGGTTTATACGAAAACCCATATCGATCCTCCTTGATTTGAAAACGCCTACAATCCTTGTGGGCGTCGGTTTCCTAGTTTGTCAAACGATGGGTTTCAACTGTGGATTCGAAATCCCACCGTGGTTTTCTTCAGGATAAAAACCCTGAAGGTTTAGATTCTCTCAGTATGGGCCATCGGAAAAAATTGGCAGGAATGTGAAAGTCGTGAGGCTTGACCAGGTTTATTTAATCTGGCTTATCTTTGTTTATCGATAATTTTTAGTGTAAAACAACTGCCCGTGGTTTTTTTTAAAGAAACTCATGCTTCTCTATAGGGTATCGGCAAATCCTAAGTCAGACTTTATGGATTTTACAAAATTTTTTGAAATAAAAAAAGGGGGACCCCCGCAGGGGCCCCCTAAGTGGCAAATAAAGGCTTAGAATTGGTTGATCCTAGTAGTTGTAGATCTCCTTGAGGTAGGGCTTTAGTAGCCGTGATACTGAATGCCGAATCCTCGGACTCTATCGTAACTTGCATGGCCATGGCTTTGAGAATGCCATCGTCGCCGCCAAGAGAAAGATCCCCCAGAGATCCATTCTTACCGGCTTCGTAAATAAACTGATCCAGGGTTTGGTCTGAGGACATGATAATCTCAACCGTTTGGTTATTTCCCTTGAGCGTCAGGGTCTCAGGGGACTCCAGCCTGGAGTTGCCAGCCAGATCAAACATACTCTTTTTTACATTGCCTGGGGTAATTAGGTCCTGGACTTTTCTCCTCTATCTATGTGTAGGTAGAATTAATGCCAGACCTTAGATTAATTTTCTTGAAATGAAGAAGGCCCGCGTTTTCACACGGGTCTTCGCTTTCATCGATTTCTTCACAGACTGAAATAGCTTCTTATTATTAGATTCTCGTCTCGGGTTTGGGGCGGCCCCCGGAGGGGTTGTCCGGGGGCGCGGCCCGTTATTTTGGAGAAAAAAGAGGAAATTCTCGCACTGTTATTGAAAGTAGAAACAGGCATGG
>CAZRLV010000067.1:0-9554 GCA_964600955.1 uncultured bacterium | reverse complement strand
GGGGGGGGCCCCCGGGCGGCTTTCTCGGGGGGCGCGTCCGTTTCTTATCCTCCAATAAGCTGAATTGCGTTCTGCGGAATCGCCTTGGCTTGCGCCAGTTGCGATGTGCCGGCCTGAATCATGATCTGGTTGCGGGTAAAGGCTATGGTCTCCTTGGCCACATCCACATCACGGATCAGGGACTCGGTGGACTGCAGATTGTTCGACGTTACGGTTAAATTACTAATGGTTGAAGTCATGCGGTTTTGTAAGGACCCAAGTTTGGATCGCTCACTTGAGATGGCCTGTACGGCCCGGTCAATATTGCTAAGGGCACGTGTGGCCGCCTTAATATTAGTAACATCAATATCCTGAATCCCCAGGGCTTCGGAGCTGACATTGACCACCTCAAAATTGAGGTGTTGGCTTTTATTGGCCCCCACCTGAAAATTTAGCGAGCGGTCAGTGACATGCAGATTGAACTCCGTGGTCCCTGACCCTTGCACGGCTGAACCATAGTCGATCCCGAAGGAGACCCTTCCCACGGTTTCCTGTGATGACGAAGCCGTTGTCAGAACAACGCGCGCGTCCTTTCCCGTGGAGCGTGAAAAGAAGTCCAATCTACCCCCCACATCAAACCCAAAATCCACATCCGTGGTTCTGAGAGTGGAGGCATCAACAATGGATGTAATTGCACTCTGGCTAATCGTAAAAGACTCACTTGCGCCGCTAACATTTTGAGTGCCGAAGGTAATGGTGCCGGTTTGAGAGCCGGCTTTATCGGTAACTCTAAAGGCAAGAAAGTCCGACATAGTATAGCCAATATCCTTTGCTACATCATTCGTGGTTCCGGTAAACACAGCGGCAGAGCCGCCCGTGCCGGTATCCGATTGTCCGCTGAGAAATCCCATTGCCGTGAGGGAAGAAAGCCCGGTGATGGATATCTTGGAGTCTCCCCCTGTTTCAGTAGATCTGATCTCCAGCCTTCCATCTGAGGTCAGACTCGCCAGAGCGGTTACATTATTTTGGGCGAAATAGGTATTGTAGACATCAACAATCGATGTGGCCGACAGATTCACACCCTGATTAAACGAAATTTTACCACCCTGCGATACAGGGAGTGTACGGACACCTGTGCCGCCTCCATCAGTATTGAAGTCACCATCACCCACACGAATCTCAGTCACTCCTGTTCCGTTAAACACCATTCCATTTGAAATATCGACGGTACCGATCAGGACGGCTGAGGTTCCTCCATTTCCAACAGCTTTGCCTGTGTTGATACCCAGGAGTTCCGATGCCTCTGTGTTGCCTCTTACGGAAATTGTGCCTGAGGAGCCCTTGATGCTGGAGGTCAAGACAAGGTTGAAACCATCAAAGCTGGCGGAAATCCCTGGAACCTGAAGGGTGCTAAGGCCTGTCCAGCTAGATCCTGATACACCATTATTGGTAAGGGGGCTTGTTATGTCGTTGGCTGCGGAAACTCCTTGATTGATTCTTGATTCAATCGAGGCAAGGGTATAGGATCGATTAGCCGTGAGTGTTACAGTTACACCGGCTGTAACAAGAGACTGGGTTTGGCCAATAACGGTGGCATTGGTGTCGTGGAACGTGAACACCAAATCTGTTGTTCCAACTGTGATGACATCCGTGGCTGCAATACCGCCGTCAATTCTTGCCTCAGACGGAAGCTGAAACTTTAAATCAATGCCCTTTACCACGCCTTTGGCAACCGCTGTGGTGGTATTGGCACCTGTGGATGTGCTCGTTGCTCCTAAAATTCCTGTCTCGGTGGCTGTGACTTTGAACGCGGCAGGTTCGCTCTCATTGGTAATTTGAAATCCAAAGGCCTGAATGATATTTTCATCGACGGCAAAGGAGACTTCTCCCATGTTACCGTCTTTGCCAGAGACAAAAAAGAATTGTCCCTTTTGAGTGTTGTAAGCGAAAGCTGAACCCTTAAGCCCCAGTCCTCCTTCAGTGATATCCTTGGTGATGGCATCTTCCACAGTGGTGGCATATTCCTCCATGGTGAGATCGGCCGAAAGGGTTACTTCAGCCTTAGCCCCATTACCAC
The DNA here is from genome assembly GCA_964600955.1 of uncultured bacterium. GTDB lineage: Bacteria > Muiribacteriota > UBA6191 > UBA6191 > UBA6191 > CAZRLV01. Next base: position 7,498 of record CAZRLV010000067.1, on the reverse strand, counting down.
GGATGACCATGGTCGTGGGAGCGTCAAGAACCAGATTTCCGTCATTGTCGATCATAGATTCCAGATTCTTAAGTTTTGTACTAAGGGAAGCCACATTACCAGTATCCTTGTTCTTCATGATATTGGAGGCCTGGACCTGTTTTACTCCGGCGTCCTCCAGGACAACGTCGATACGATAATCGCCTTTGGCTTGACCGGCTGAGCCAGTCTGAAAGGCCTCGAGGTCGTTACTATCGGTACTGACCAGGGCATTGGCACTACCATCGAGGAGTTTTTTCGTATTGAACTCGGTGGCTAGAGAAATTCTGTCGACCTCTTCGACAAGTTGATCCACCTCCTTTTGTATTTCGAGGCGGTCATTAATGGTTAAGGAATCCGCCTGACTTTGAATGGATAACTCCCGCAGACGATTGAGGATGGACGCATCTTCATTGAGTGCGCCTTCCGCCGTCTGAATAAGCGAGATACCGTCCTGGGCGTTTCCGATGGCGCGGTTTAAACCGCGGATTTGTCCCCTTAATTTTTCGGAAATAGTTAGCCCGGCGGCATCATCGGCCCCACGGTTAATTCTCAGTCCGGATGAGAGGCGTTCGATTGAGGTTTGCAGACCGGAATTGGTCTTCATCAAGTTGCCCTGGGCAACAAGAGCAGGAATATTATTATTGATTCGAAATCCCATGATATCCTCCTTGATACTGGGTAGTTGTCAACCTTCCTTGATTGAACTTGTTATTATTTTTAGTTTCGAGTCCAAAGTTTATTGGGCTCGTAACCTCTGTCGGGAAGGGGATATCTATGGGTGAAGCTCGCAGATGTTTGTTTATGTGTAAATAATCATGAATACCTCCAAATATAACTGAATATCATTCATTCTTAACTATAATGAAATAAATCCTTGACCACCTGAAAAATTCAGGGGCCAAGGATAGGAGTCTTCCGAAGTCCCGCAGGACCCGGAAGACTCGCTTCAGTTTCCTATCCCAAAAGCTGCATAGCGCCTTGTGGGAGCGCCTTTGCCTGGGCCAGTTGGGCTGTTCCAGCCTGAACTAGAATCTGGTTTCTCGTAAACTCTACCGTCTCTTTGGCAAGATCCACATCTCGAATTTGAGATTCAAAACTAGAGAGGTTGGTACTAGTACTCGTCAGGTTTGACATGGTTGAAGTTAGCCGGTTCTGGAGAGAACCCAGCTTGGATCTCTCCGATGAAATCACCTGAATGGCCTCGTCGATTGCCCCCAGGGCGCGTGTAGCGGATTTGATATTTGTGATATCCAAATCCTCAAGTCCCAGAGACTCAGCACTGGTATTGATGACCTCAAAATTCAGATGCTGGCTTTTGTTAGCTCCAATCTGAAAGGTGAGACTGCGATCTGCAACATGCAGGTCAAAATCAAGGGTGCCTTCACCCTGAACGGCCTGACCAAAGTCGATCCCGAACGTAGTTCTGCCGATAGTCTCCTGGGCTGAGCTATTTCCGGTGCTAAGCACGATGCGGGCATCTTCGCCAGACGATCTGGAAAAGAAATCGAGTCGATTTCCAGCATCAAACTTGAAATCTACATCCGTGGTGCTCAAGTTACTGTTATTTATAATCCCGGTAATGGAGGACTTGGAAATCGAAAATGACTCCCCTGATCCAGAAACATTGGCAGTGACGAAAGTGATGGTGTTGGTGGATACACCCCGTTTATCCGTGACATTAAAGGCCAGGGAATCGGTCATGGTATACGCCACGTCCTTTGTGGACTCATTGGTGTTTCCAGTAAAGATGGCGGCATTTCCATCAGAGCCACCGATATCATTCTGGTTATTGATGAAGCCGATTTCAGCCAGGCTGGTAGTGGCACCTGAGGCTGACGTACCTCCGAAAATCGAGAGTTTGGAATCCCCTCCAGTCTCAGTACTTCGAATCTCCAGCTTTCCATCGGCAGTCAGGGTGGCTGAAGCTTCTACACTATTGGTAGCGAAATAGTTATTGAAGGTATCTACAACTGAGGTCGCTGAAATGGCGGTTCCCTCGTTAAAGGCAATGTCTCCACCGTTGGCAACTGTAATACTGTCGTTGGTACCGGTTCCTTTGATGCCGTTCATATTGAAGTCCCCATCCGCTACTCGAAAAACGCGCACACCCGTACCAGAAAAAGTGATTCCATTGGAGATATCGAGGCCTCCGGTGAGTACAGCAGCAGTCCCGCCCGAACCCGTGATCTTACCGGATTGGACTCCCAAATTATCAATAGCGCCCTGATTGGCGAGAATTGAAATCTCACCCGAGGTTCCCTTGATATTTGAGGTTAACTTTAGATTGTATCCATCAAAGCTGGCGGTTACACCCGGCACCTGGAAATTACTCGAAGGTGCGTTAACACCGGCGGTTACGGTTAGCGCACTCGTGGGATCATTCGATGCCTGGATGGCATTATTGATCATGGTGGAAATTGAGGTCAATGTATAGGTTCGACTACGGGTCAGAGTCACAGTGACTCCTGCCGTTATGCTTGTAGCGGCCTGGAGATCGTTGGACCCATAGGCGCCATTGGTGTCGTGAAAAGTAAAGACCACATCTCCCCCGGCCGCAGATCCATTAAAATCATTGATGGTAATGGAATCTGAACCGGCAACCGACCCGTCAATACGCGCTTCGGAAGAAAGAGCAAATTGTAGGTCCAGACCTTCTACAACTCCGCTAGCGCGGTCCGATGTGGTATTGGCGCTGACGACTTCAGGGGTGGCAATGCCAACCTGGGTGGAGACAACGGTATAGGCTGCAGCTATCGACTCAGTCGTAATTTGCATTCCCAGTGCACGATTCATATCCTCGCTCATGGCCAGGGAGACCTCTCCGGTCTGACCGGCGGTTCCTGATTCAAAAACAATCTGGCCTGACTGGGCGTTAAAAGCAAAGGTGGAACCTTTTAGCTCGAGTCCGCCATCTTCCTTGGTTTTGGTGATAGCATCTTCCATATTGGCGGTGAATTGGCTCAAGGTAAGGTCTGAAGAAACAGTCACATCCACTTTGGCACCGTTACCGCGGAGGGTGATCGTTTGGGTGGTCTCCAGGATGTCATTACCATCATTGTCGAAAAAGCTCTCCAGATCCACCAGCTTAGTACTCAAGGCCGCTACACTCCCACTGTCTTTGTTCCGTAAAATTCCACCTTGCTGAACCTGCTTCTCCCCAACATCCTGCTGGCGAACATCAATTTTATAGTCTCCGGCGGCCAGTCTGCCTGCCCCGCCCTTTTGGAAGGCCTTGAGATCGCTATTATCGGTGCTGACCAGAGCATTGGCAGAACCATCGAGAAGAGTTTTGGTGTTAAACTCCGTGGTTTGCGAGATACGGTCAATTTCCTTGACCATTTGATCCACTTCCTTTTGGATCTCAAGACGGTCATTGGAGGCTAGCGAATCAGCCTGAGCCTGGATTGAAAGCTCTCTAAGCCGGTTCAAAATTGAAGAGTTTTCATTCAAAGCGCCCTCAGCGGTTTGGATGAGAGAGATACCGTCCTGGGCATTTTCGATGGCACGGTTCAAACCCTTAATTTGTCCTCTGATTTTCTCTGAGATGGTCAATCCGGCGGCATCATCAGCACCCCGGTTGATTCTTAGACCCGATGAGAGTCTTTCGATGGACTTGGAGATCCCCATTTGGGAACGTACCATATGTCCGTTAGCGGTTAATGCGTCAATATTACTGTTAATTCTAAATCCCATGTCTATCCTCCTTGATATTTGGGAAACCCGTCATCCGTGACGAGTTGTTGTTTCTACCTTTAATTTACTTTTAAATTTACAGTTGATCCTTTTGGGATCTCCCGCAGAGTAGGCTATGATGAGAAAAAAACTTTGGAACCCAGGGGGCGAAAGCCGGCCACGGCAAAAGACGTGGTTTACCCAAAGCATGGGAAACGGCCGTTTTTACCCCTGAATTAGCGAAGAGTTCGCTTTAAGATAATTGATCCGATTGCGGACCCCTCCCTTTTTCCATCGATTTCTTTTCTGACATTCTAGCTTTTCCCTGACGGGATTATTTTTATTTTGTTTTTGCCTAGGACGGGCGAACCGGTGAGTTCAGAAGGGGATCTTGAGTCCTGGTTCTCCCAAGTCCTCGCCTTTGATCGTATCCTCCTTGATACACTGAGCCGCTCATCCGTGAGCGCTGATCTTCCTAAACTCGGTGCCTTTTTGCCAGGACCAATTTCAAGAAACATCAAAAAGGTTTTCGGAACCCGTATAGAAATGAATAAATCCGTTATAAATTGATTAAGGCAAAATAAATAGTAAAATAATCCAAAATAGCCTAACTTCTAATAGATTTAGCCACTAGTAATTATTTGTCATACAAATTGCGTTAACGAGGGAGGGGAAGTGGCGAAAAAATAAGGCCCGCATCATGGGATACGGGCCTTACGAGGTCTTTTCTAGATCAACCTTGTAAAAGCTGAATAGCGTTCTGAGTTAAACCTTTAGCCTGGGCAAGTTGCGATGTACCAGCCTGAATCAAGATCTGCGAACGAGTGAATTCCACCGTTTCCTTGGCCACATCCACATCCCGAATCAGGGATTCTGTAGCCTGGAGGTTGGTGCTAGTCACCGTGAGATTATTGATGGTTGAGGTCATGCGGTTCTGAATTGAACCGAGTTTTGAACGCTCGGATGAGATGGCGTTTACAGCGCGGTCAATATCTCCGAGGGCCTTAGTGGCTGTCTTCACATTGGTGATGTCAAGCCCGTTTAGGCCCAGAGCTTCGGCGCTGGAATTTACAATCTCAAACCTTAAATGTTGTGATTTATTGGCCCCGATCTGAAAACGCAGACTGCGGTCCGTCACATGCAGGGTAAAATCGGTGGTACCGGTTCCCTGAGTGGCAGTACTAAAGTCTATTCCAAGTCCGACCCGTCCCACGGTTTCCTGGGTAGCGGAGCTTGTGGTTAAAACCACTTGCGATTCCTTACCCGTAGAGCGTGAGAAAAAATCAAGTCTTCCGCCAACATCAAACCCGAAATCCACATCCGTGGTTTTTAGGGTGCTGGCATTCAGGATGGATGTAATCGCATCCTGAGAAATTGTGAAAGATTCTCCGGTCTGGCTGGTGTTGTCGGTTCCAAAAGCTATGGAGCCGGTTTGGGCTCCGCTTTTGTCAGCGACTCTGAAAAACAGATGTTCTGACAAGGTGTAACCGGAATCCTTGGCCACATCATTGGTATCTCCCACATAGACCGCCGCTGATCCTCCGGTTCCTGTGGCGGATTGGCCGTCAATGAAGCCAAAATCAGTGAGGGTGTCTGCGCCATTCGGCAGAAAAATCGACAGTCGTGAATCACCACCGGTTTCAGTGGTGCGAATCTCCAATTTTCCGTCTGAAGTCAGAGCGGCTGCGGCTTTTACGTTATTGGTCGAAAAATAGGAATTAAAAACATCAATAACCGAGGTGGCCGAGAGATTGACGCCCTTTGTAAAAGCGATATCTCCCCCGTTGGATACGGATTGGCTATTGCCTACATTGGCAGCGTTGAGATTGAAATCACCGTCGGCGACTCGAATCAGCAAGGCCCCAGTACCCGAGAGGCTAATACCCCCAGAGATGTCTTTAGTTCCTGTTAATGCGGCGTTCGTACCTCCCGAACCGCCGACATTGCCTGTATTGAGTCCCAGAAGTTCTGAAGCCGTAGAGTTTGCGGCGATGGAAATTGTTCCTGATGACCCCTTCGTACTAGAGGTTAGCAGGAGGTCATATCCATCAAAGCTGGCCGTGACTCCAGGGTTCTGGTAATTCGATGATGTCGGTGGAGTCAGGTTGTTTCCACCGTCATTTGTAAAGGCGTTTGTTGGATCATTGGCTGACGCGACGGCCAGGTTGATCCTTGATTCAATCGAAGCCAGGGTATAGGTCCGGTTGGCAGTGAGTGTAACGGTTACACCCGCTGTCATGCTTCCGGCGGCCTGAATATCATTGGAACCCGCCTTTGCGTTGGTGTCATGAAAAGTAAACACCACGGCATTGGGTCCAATGGTAATGGCGTCCGTTGCCGCTGTCGTTCCATCAATACGTGCTTCGGCGGGGAGCTGGAACTTAAGGTCCAAGCCTCCGATCACGCCGCGGGCCGTACTGGTGGTAGTATTGGCGCTGACCGTATTGGTCACCGGATTCAGGACACCCACATCGGTAGCAGATACCTTGAATGCTGCGGGTTCCGCCTCATTGGTGATCTGAAAGCCGAAGGCCCTGACAATATTCTCGTCGACAGACATGGCGATTTCGCCTGTACTGCCGTCTCTCCCCGAAACAAAAAACATCTGTCCCTTTTGCGTGTTATAAGCTAACTCACTCCCCTTAATCCCCAATCCTCCATCGCTCACATCCTGAGTGATGGCTGTTTGCATTGCATCAGCCACCTCCTGGAGTGACATGTCAGCTGAGAGGGTCACCTCGGTTTTCTCACCATTACCACGTATGGTCATTGTGGTGGGAGCATCGAGGACGAGATTGCCATCGTTATCGTAAAAGGATTCGAGGTCTTTGAGCTGGGTCCCTAGACCCGCTACCTGACCGCTGTCTTTGTCTTTAAGTATCAGGGAGGCTTGAACCTGCTTTTGTCCCGCGTCTTCGAGGCGGATATTCACTGAGTAATCCCCTTTGGATGGACCGGCAGCTCCGACTTGAAAAGCTTTCAAATCGTTATTGTCGGTGCTTACCAGGGCATTGGCGCTGCCATCAAGAAGTTTCTTGGTGTTAAACTCCGTGGTTTTTGAGACACGATCGATCTCGTCCACCATCTGGTCCACTTCCTTCTGGATCTCAAGGCGATCGTTAATGGTTAACGAATCTGCCTGAGATTGAATAGCCAGCTCTCGGAGCCGATTGAGAATGGAAGCATCCTCGTTCAAGGCTCCTTCTGCGGTTTGAATGAGAGAAATTCCGTCCTGGGCATTTCCAATAGCCCGATTCAGACCTCGAATCTGTCCCCTCAACTTCTCTGAGATGGTCAACCCGGCCGCATCGTCAGCGCCGCGATTGATCCTCAGACCTGAAGAAAGTCGTTCGATCGAGGTTTGAAGTCCCGCCTGGGTCTTCATTAAATTTCCCATTGATATTTGAGCAGGTATATTATGATTAATTCTAAATCCCATGATAAATCCTCCATGATACTGGGTTATTTCCGATCATCCTTGATCAGATTATTATTGACAAAGAGCCGCTGGACGATCCAGACGAACTCCTTGACTATGTCGGGAGAAACATGGGGAATGTTTGAGTTGGTTAACGAGGGGTAAGGTGAAATTAATTCACCGTATATCTATTTTTCGAACATTATCTATCAATAATGCCCAGTTATATTTTGTACCAAACCCGCAAAAACCGGGAAAAGCTTCCAAAAATTATGTCAGGTGGGAGTTAAATTGAACAACATCCATGTTCATCTACCCATCCCTGGTTTCTCTGCAAAACACAGAGAGATTAGCAACTAGGGAACGAAGAATCCACAAACACGAAAC
>CAZRLV010000066.1:0-13016 GCA_964600955.1 uncultured bacterium | reverse complement strand
AACAGAGGACGACAGCGCGATTCTGGCTTCCATTCGTCAAGGTTGTAAGGTTCTCTACCTGGAAAGTCCAACCAATCCCACCTTGAAAATTCTCGATATCGCAAAGCTCAGCGAAGCCGCTCATCAGGTGGGAGCCAGGGTTGTCGTGGACAACACCTTTGCCACACCGATCAATCAGCTTCCCCTGAAGCTTGGAGCGGATTTATGCGTCTACAGCGCCACAAAATTTTTGGGGGGTCATTCGGATGCCATGGGGGGAATTGTTTGCGGAAGCAAAGCCGATGTTGCGCGCATTTATCATTACCGCGAAATCAATGGGGCCACATTGCATCCCATGTCTGCCTACCTTCTGCTAAGAGGAATGAAGACTCTTGAGCTGCGAATTTCGCGCCAGAATGAAAACGCCATGCTGGTTGCCAGATTTCTTCAAGATCATCCCCAGGTTGAGAGTGTTTTTTATCCTGGGCTTGAATCCCATGTAGGGCATGATGTGGCCAGGGTGCAAATGCCGGGTGGATTTGGAGGTATGCTCAGCTTTTCGTTGAAAGGAGGGTTTGAAGAGGTCAAAAAATTCCTTCCGCGTCTAAAGTTGGCGCATCTTGCGGCAAGCCTGGGAGCCGTAAGTACTTTGGCGGGTCCTCCCAGAGTGACTTCGCATGTGGAAAATACGGCTGAGGAAAGGCAAAGACTGGGAATCCCAGAATCATTGGTTCGCTATTCGGTGGGAATTGAAAACTCGCGGGATTTGATCACTGATCTGTCCAATGCCCTGGATTCTTTATGATCCACAGAGCCTTTTGATCTCTAATTGTAGATTCTTTAGTCCTCCAGGGGAGCTTTTGTTTGCATTGTCCTCAAGAGCCGCTTCAGGCCAGTATTTGGGGCATGCTAGGGCAGTTTTACTTTGTTTTATGCAAGCGTTAAAAATGAGTGCCGCTTTATTGACGGACTGTTCTGGATGGCTTAGTATGGTGGCTCCTTGGGCATATTCCCCCACGGAGCGGAGGCAGAAATTATGAAGCATGAGCCACCACAGGATCAAGGTTGGGTAGGGTGGAAATCAATTGTTTTGGGGGTTGTCCTCCTTTACTTTCTCAAGCCTTTTGGGGGCCCGGTTCGTGAAGTTGTCCAGGTTGAGACAGCTAAGCCCGCCCAGAAAGCTGAAGCGCTACAGGAGGCCAGTAAAAACGCCAGTTTCTTGACGGCGGTTCTCTCGGACCAAAAACGCAAAGAGATCTTAGATTCCATCGATTGGGAATCCAACTCCGATTTCCCTCTTCAAGGGGATGAAAAAGCCAAAAAAGGCGGAAGTTTTCGCATGGCTGCCAGTAATTTCCCTCCCACGATTCGCACGACCGGGAAGGATGCTAGTGATACGCAGATCGCTATGATCGAGAGTATTGTGTACCAGACCTTGGTGGGGCTGAATCCCGACCCCTATTATTTTTACCCTCAGTTGGCTTCACGTTGGTCTATGAGTGATGACAAAATGAGTTTCTTTTTTGAGATTGACGCAGATGCCACCTGGTCGGATGGAAAGCCTGTGCGTGCAGAAGATGTGGTTGCAACTTGGGATCTCTATACGGATAAAGACATTCAGGATCCTGCTACCAATGAGACCTGGGCTAAGTTTAATCGTCCCATAGCTTTAGATGAGAGAACGGTCATGGTCAAGGCCAAGGAGTTGAGTTGGCGCAATTTTATGACCTTCTCATCCATTGTAGTACTTCCCGGCTATATTATTTCGAAGCTTGGGGGTACAGAGTATTTAAAAAAGTACAACTGGAAAATGCTCCCAGGCTCAGGGCCTTATATTCTGGATAAGCTTGAAAAACCACGCATGATTTCCTTCAAGCGTCGCAAGGACTTCTGGGGCTGGGGAAAAAGACAGTTCAAAGGGCTCTTCAATTTTGACCGCTTTTCCTACATGTTTGTGAAAGATGAAGAATTAGTCTTTGAAAAATTCAAAAAAGGGGAGTTTGGGTTCATGCCCATCTACCGCTCCCATCGTTGGGTCACCCAATTGAATTTTGAAAAGGTGCAAAAGGGCTGGATTCAAAAGCGTAAGGTGTTTAACCGTCGTCCAAAAGGAACTCAGGGTTTTGCCTTTAATCTGCGCAAGGCCCCCTTTAACGATAAGCGCGTTCGTGAAGCCATGGGTTATCTCTGGAATCGAGGGATTCTCATGGAAAAACTCATGCTCAACGAGTATGTCTATCTTGATTCTTATTTTCAAAACTCACCTTATATGGGTTCGTCCATCCCTAAAATTCGCTATAACCCGGATAAGGCCAGGGAGCTTCTACGTGAAGCCGGCTGGGTGAATCGCAATGCTGAAGGCTGGCTTGAAAAGGATGGCAAGATTTTTGAGTTCCAGTTGCGTTATGTGGGTAAGTGGGTGGAGAAATTCTATACCATTTTTCAGGAGGATTTAAAGAAGGTGGGCATCAAATTGACCCTTAAAGAAATCACCTGGGCGACGAAGATCAAGGAAGTCAATGAAAGAAACTTCGTGCTAACCACCGGTGCTTACACAGGCAGCAGCTTTCCCAACCCGGAAATGACCTATCACTCTAAATTTGCTGACATTAAAAATTCGGGGAATCGTTGGGGATTCAAGAACAAGCGTGTAGACGAGATCTGCGAAGCTTATAACGCCGAATTTGATTACGAAAAACGTGTTGAGCTATTACAAGAGCTTGACGGAATTTTAGCCAACGAGTTTTTGGTGGCTTTTGACTGGTTTGCTCCTGCGGAGCGCCTGGTCTTTTGGAATCGTTTTGGAATGCCAGATTCGGTCATAGCTAAAACCGGTGATTACCGTGATGTTGTCTCTATGTGGTGGTATGACGAGTCTAAGGCCGAGGCTCTTAAAGAGGCCATCAAAACAGAAGGATCACTGCCAGTGGGTGCAAGCGATGTTTATCCGACCTACGAAGACTGAGTAGAGTATGGCCACATATTTTCTTCGACGTATCCTCTTGATGATTCCCACTTTTATTGGGATCACCATCATTTGCTATTCCATCATGAGGGTAGTTCCGGGTGGACCAGTAGAACAAGCCATTGCACGCTATCAACAGGCGGCCTTGGGTGCAGGAGGCGGTGGTGAGGTGGCTTCGGGTGGAAGCACTACCGGGGCGGATTCGTTTCAGATCTCAGAAGAAATGGTTCAGCAGCTAAACGAGATTTACGGCTTGGATAAGCCCTTGCATATTGCTTATCTCAACTGGTTTTGGAAGGTTTGCCATTTTGATCTCGGCGAATCCTATATGTTTAACGAACCGGTTTGGGATGTGATCGCCTCGCGGTTTCCGGTTTCCCTCTTTTTTGGGGGGATCGGGTTTCTTCTGGGTTATATGATTTGTATTCCCCTGGGGATTTTCAAGGCCATGCGCCATGGGACACTTTTCGACTGGTCGAGTTCCCTGATCGTTTTTGTGGGTTACTCGGTACCAGGTTTTGCCATGGGACTGATCCTTTTGGTGATCTTTGGGGGAGGGAGCTATTTTGATGTCTTCCCTCTCGGTGGCATAGTTTCCTATAATTTCGAGGATATGGGGTTTTGGGAAAAGGCCGGAGATCTGCTCCATCATGCAATTTTGCCCGTGTTTTGTTATATGCTAGGCGGCTTTGCTGTGACCACAACCTTGATGAAAAACTCCATGATGGAGAATTTGGGACAAGACTATGTTCGCACTGCTTTTGCTAAGGGTCTTGAGGAAAAAGTAGTTGTTTTCAAACATGTATTTAGAAATTCTCTGATTCCCATTGCCACTGGGGTGGCGCATTTCCTGAGTATTCTTCTGGCAGGCTCCTATTTGATTGAGAAGGTTTTTGATATTCACGGAATTGGACTTTTGGGTTATGACGCTCTGATTTCTAGGGATTACCCCGTCACTTTGGGTGTGATTGTAATTGCCAGTTTCTTATCCCTGATCGGAAACCTTCTCGCTGATATGCTCTATGCAATCATTGATCCGAGGATTCGATTTAAGTAAAGCCTATGGATAACAAAGATCTCATCATCATTATCGGTCTTTTTTGTCTGGTGGACGGTATACGTAATGGCATCCTAAATGCCGTGGTTTTCGCAGTTCGAAACACCCCGAATCTGATTCTTTTTCTAGGCTCAACCCTTCTCAGATCCCCCTGGCTTTTGATGGCGCTATTTGCATCGGTTCGAAATTATTTCACCTCTCCTATTTTTATGAAGAGGGTAAGAAAATTCAAGACCTTAAAGCGCGGCTATTATGCCTTCAATCTGATTGTGGTTGTTTTTCTGTTTTCCTGGTTTTTACCCCTTTTTGTAACTGGAACCGCATGGTATGTCAGCTATGAAGGTCAGTCATATTATCCAGTAGTTTACGAGTTGCCGCTGATCTCGAAACTCCCGTTTTACCCACGTAAGCAATATTATAATAAGGATTTCGGACTGCCTGGACAGGACCCAGTCAACTACCGCGATCTAAAAGCCCATTTTCAGGCTCGTGCTCAAGGGACCGTATTGTTAGCTCCCTATGAATACGGTCCCTATGAAAATAATATGGCGGAGTATAAGACCAAGGAGCCGCCGCACCATCCAGATGGTAGACATTGGTTTGGCACAGATGACCGGGGGAGGGATGTCTTTGCAAGATTGGCCTACGGTTTTAATATCTCTATGACTTTCGCTCTTTTGGTCACCTTTTTCTCTTATTTAATTGGGATATCTATCGGTGGATATCTGGGATATTACGGGGGGATTTTCGATATAATCTTTCAGCGTTTTGTGGAAATCTGGTCGGCAGTACCCTTTTTGTATGCCATTATGATTGTGGTCAGCATCGTGGGAGAGGTAGGACTGGGTTGGCTTGTTTTTCTACTGGTGATTTTCCAGTGGATGGGTATGACTTTTTATATTCGTGGTGAATTCTTGCGTGAAAAGGCCAAGGATTATGTTTCCGCAGCGGTCTCCATTGGTCAGAAGGATCAAACCATTATTTTTCGTCATATTCTCCCAAATGCTCTCACTCCAGTCATTTCCTTCATGCCCTTTGCCATTGTAGGCAATATTTCCGCTCTGGTTTCACTGGATTTTTTGGGCTTTGGACTGGCTCCTCCAACAGCAAGTTGGGGAGAGCTAATGACTCAGGGAAAATCCCATCTCACAGACCCTTGGCTTGTGGCCGCCCCTATTGCAGCATTATTCCTGACACTTATGCTGGTTTCTTTCATCGGAGAGGCTGTTCGCGAGGCCTTTGATCCTAAACAGTATTCAAGATTACGCTAAGGACCGCATGCAACAGGAACTTCTTCTTAGAGTCAAAGACCTCCAAACCTATTTCAATACGGAAGCAGGGGTGGCCAAGGCCGTAGATGGCGTTGACTTTGATCTTTTTAAAGGCGAGGTGCTGGGGATTGTAGGTGAGTCAGGTTCTGGGAAATCTGTAACCTCGCTATCGCTAATGCGTCTGATTCCTAATCCTCCGGGGTTTATCAACGGTGGCTCCATCGAATTTATGGGGAAGAATCTTCTGTCTCTTAGCTATGAGGAAATGCGCAAAATTCGTGGCAATGATATTGCTATGATTTTCCAAGAGCCCATGACTAGCTTAAACCCCGTTTTTACCGTGGGTAACCAAATAATGGAACCCATTATTTTGCATCAGGATGTCGATCGAACCGAGGCTGCTGACCGGGCAGTAAGAATGATGGAACTGGTAGGAATTCCAGCGGCAAGACAAAGACTGCATGACTATCCTCATCAGTTTTCAGGTGGAATGCGTCAACGGGTTATGATTGCCATGGCTCTAGCCTGCAATCCACGTCTGCTTATTGCAGATGAACCCACGACTGCTTTGGATGTAACTATTCAGGCTCAGATTCTTGAATTGATGCTCAAGGTGCGTGATGAGAACCAAGATTCGGCAATTATCCTTATTACGCATGATATGGCTGTGGTAGCTGAAACTTGTGACCGTGTGGTAGTAATGTATTGCGGGAAAGTTCAGGAAATCGCTGCCATTGATGATATTTTCTATCACCCCCGCCATCCCTATACCCAGGGACTGCTCGAATCCATTCCTAATCCCAGAAAAAAACAGACGCGGCTGCAAGCCATACCCGGGATTGTCCCCAATATCCTAGATGTGGGGAAGGGGTGTAAATTCTGTAGCCGTTGTCCAAAGAAAATGGAGATCTGCGAGACTCAGGAGCCTGAGCTTGAAGAGATTAAACCGGGTCATTTTCTGCGCTGTCATGATGAGGGTGCCAGGGGGTTAAAGTGAGGGGTTTAAGTCTGGAGGGACGCAGTTCATGACATCAAGAAAAAAGCTGTTAGAGGTCAAAGACCTGAAAATGTATTTTCCGGTAACCGGAGGGCTTTTTAGCCAGGTTGTTGGCTATGTAAAAGCGGTCGATGGGATCAGCTTTGATGTCTATGAAGGTGAGACACTGGGTGTGGTGGGAGAGTCTGGTTGTGGAAAGTCTACTACGGGACGTTGTTTGATCAAACTTTACGAGCCTACCGCCGGTGAGATTATCTTTCATTCGCGCCGTGGCAAGGTGAATCTCATGGAGCTCGACCGCGAGGCCATGCGGCCGTATCGATCTGAAATCCAGATGATTTTCCAAGATCCATACTCTTCTTTGAATCCGAGAATGACGGTTCGCACCATCATCGAAGAACCTCTATTGATCCATAGCCCGCGCATGAGTACGGGTGAGCGCGAGGAACGTATTCTTTATTTGCTGGATCGGGTGGGTTTGAGGCCAGACCAGGCAGACCGCTATCCCCATGAGTTTTCCGGGGGACAGAGGCAAAGAATTGGAATCGCGCGGGCTTTGACCACAAATCCTAGTTTAATCATTGCGGATGAGCCGGTTTCAGCTCTGGATGTATCCGTACAAGCCCAGGTGATTAACCTGATGATGGAACTCCAAGAAGAGTTTAATCTGACCTATATTTTCATTGCGCATGACTTGGCGGTGGTAAAACATATCTCCAAGCGAATTGCGGTGATGTATCTGGGTTCTATGGTGGAGCTGGGTCCAGGAGATCAACTCTATGAGAATCCGGTGCACCCCTACACCAAGGCCCTGCTTTCGGCAACGCCGGTGGCAGACCCCAGGGCGCGTAGTGAGGAACGCATTGTTTTGGAGGGAGATGTGCCATCACCGACGGATAAGCCATCGGGCTGTGGGTTCAGGACCCGCTGTCCCATTGCGCGGACCTCCTGTGCTGAGGATATTCCTGAGTTTCGGACTTTTGAGTCCAGTCGTAATGTAGCCTGTCCCTTCGTGGAGGAGTCTTGCCTGTCAACCTCGGGTCAGGGGCTTTCAGTTTAAGACTTCACTACGGTTTGAGGATTGTTGCTTCTAAGTGAATTGGGAGAATATCCATGAGTAAAAATCATGTCGTCAACGGATTTTTCAAGGTGGCTTTTTATTGCCTCTGCCTGGTGTTTCTTGGCATTCTAATCTTGCAAAATAATGCTCGTGAAGAGCGCATGATCAATCTTTACCGGGATAATGAAGAGATTCGGGTCCAGCTATCAAAACTAAACAAAGGGATAAAGCGTCTATCCAATGAACTGAAACGGGGAATTCCGAGGGGAATGGTTGGGGTGTCTGCTGCCAATACGAGTTCAAGAAAATGGTTGCACCCGGAAGTTGAAAATATCCTTAAAGGGGTTGCGCCGGTTCCTGCCCCTCCAGAAGCCAATTCGGACGGAATTTTTCATAAAGTCTACGCCTTTCAAGGCACGGACCCTAAGGGGATGAATTTTGTAATCGAGAATTCTGCCGGTCTTGCTGAAGATATTCAGGAATATGTGAGTCTCACCCTTGCCAGTCGTTCTCCTCAGGATCCCAGTCAGTTTTATGGCTCGCTGGCCGAGCGCATTGAGGTCACTGATGATTTCAAGGAGTATACGATCTATCTTAAAAAGGGATTGAAATGGCATCGACCTGCAGTGGATTGGACCGACTCGCGCTATGCATGGCTAAAAGGGGAGCATGCGGTTACCGCTGAGGATATTCGTTATACCCTGGAGCTGATTCTGGACCCGAATGTGCAGGCCGCACATATCCGTAACTACTACCAGGATATTGAGAGTATCAAGGTTCTTGATGAACATACCCTGGTGGTGCGCTGGAAGAAGAAAACCTATCAATCCATGAATTCAACCCTGGGGCTTTGGCCTACTCCGCGATGGCTCTATGGTTTTGACGAAGACGGGCATCCTTATCCCAAGGCAACGGCTGGACTTCGATTCAATGAGCATTGGTATAACAACCGTGCTATTGGTTGCGGACCCTATGAATTTGTCAGCTGGGATCCTGGAGTCTTGATTAAACTTAAAAGATTCGATGATTATCCTGGCGAGGCCCCTCCAATTAAGGAGATTCACTACCATCTGATTCGTGATAAAAATCAGCAATTGCTGAATTTTCAAAGTTCGCTCCTCGATATGCATGAGCTGCCCGTGGCGCAATACCGTGAGAAAGTTTTGCAGGCTGCCCCTTCAAGCCCCTATCGCAACGGCCAGTACAAGGTTCACACTGTTACACGCATGGTCTATCGCTATATCGGTTGGAATATGGATGACTATCGCTTCAAAGATAAAAGGGTGCGCAGAGCCATGACGCATTCCATGAATCGTGCCTATGTTGTGAATAAGGTACTGAGTGGCTTAGGTACATTGACGACCGGAAATTTCTACCGCCACTCCAGAGCCTATGATAATTCCATCAAGCCCTATGAATTTGACCTGGCCAAAGCGGCTGCTTTGTTAACCGAAGCCGGGTGGGAGGACCATGACGGCGATGGGATTCGCGACAAGAAAATTCAAGGACAAACCCAGCCTTTGGAGTTTCCCATGCTGGTCTATGGGCACCGGCCGGAGGTACGCTCCTGGAGTACTCTCTTCAAGGAAAACCTCTATAAGATCGGGGTTCGTTGTACCCTGGTTCCGGTAGAGTGGTCGGTGATGCTTAAGCGCATGGAGGATCGCGAGTTTGTGGCTTACACCGGTGGTTGGGGACTCGATTTTGATTCTGACCCCTTTCAGATCTGGCATTCATCTCAGGCCGACGAACCCAAGAGCTCTAACCGTGTAGGCTTCAGAAGCGCGGAGTCGGATCAAATCATCGAGCGTCTTAGAGAAACCTTTGATGTTGACGAGCGCGTAAAACTACAGCATCGGTTTCATCGTATCATTCATGATGAGCAGCCCTATACTTTCATGTATTCAGAGAAAATTGTTGTGGCCTATCACCCCAGACTCAAGAATGTAAGCTTTCAGCTCATGCGTCCTCATGTGCAGACCATGAACTGGTATATCGACTGATTCTCGCTCATGCAGCAGTACATCATCAAACGGCTCCTGGTGATGATCCCAACGCTGTTTGCTATTACGGTTATTATTTTCATTATCTTGCAGATTTCCCCCGGACGCCCGGGGGGGCCCTCATCCGGTGAGTCCGAATCGGCAGGAAATCAGGCTGGGCAAGACGGCTATCGGATTTACAAGCAGCAATTTCATCTAGATAAGCCTATCCTTTTCAATCTGCGCTTTATGATCTCTACTCAGGCTGTGATGGATCTACTCTCAGATCGATTTGGCTCGCGCTTAGAGGTCAGTAGTCGCGATAAGAATTACGCCACGGAGACCTTGCAGGATTACGGGAGCGCGATTGTGGGGCAACTTGCCAGGATCATTGCCGATCCCCCCAGTCTAAAAGTCCGTGATCAAGCCCTGAGGGTATTTCGTGATAACGCTCAAAGACCCTTGGTTTACAGCTATGGAGAGCGTCTCGATGAAGACCAGAGATCCTTGAATCGGGAAATAGAAGCTGAGAATAAGCGTTTGAACCGTCTCAGCTTTTCTTTGAAAATGTCAGAGCAGGAGAAAAGGACTCTCGTAGACAAAATTCTGACCTATTATGATGATATTCAGGATCGTTACGATTATAGCCTGGGGGATAAACTACGGGTCTTTTTTCTGGACACGCGTTTTGCCTATTATCTACGAAATTTAATGCGTCTTGATTTTGGAGTGTCCTTTGTAGATCGTAGACCGGTCATGCCCAAAATCCTGGATCGCTTGAAGTATTCGATCATTCTATCAGGGCTCTCGATTTTTTTGGCCTATCTATTCGCCTTACCCATTGGCATATATTCAGCCGTATTTCCGCGTACCCTCAGTGATCAGATCACTACGGTATCTTTGTTTATGCTCTATTCTTTGCCCACGTTTTTTGCTGGAACCGTCCTCCTTTTCTTATTTTCTGAGGGCGGGGGTCACTGGAATTGGTTTCCCACGGGTGGTTTTGAGTCCCTCGCTACCTATGAAATGACAACCCTGCGCTGGCTGGGGGATGTCATCTGGCATATGGTTTTACCCGTAACCTGCCTGACCTATATCTCGCTGGCCTCTTTATCGCGTTATGCCAGAACGGGTCTGCTCGATGTTATTCATTCGGACTATATCAAGACGGCCAGGGCCAAAGGATTGTCCGAGTCGGTGGTGATTTTAAAGCATGCGGTACGCAATGGCTTGATTCCGATTTTAACTCTTTTGGGGAGTATTTTGCCTACGGTGGTGAGTGGGTCCGTCATTATCGAGGTTATCTTCAACCTCCCGGGGATTGGATACGAAGCCTACCAGGCGGTACTTAATCGTGACTATAACATGGTCATGGGGATTCAGCTGATTTCGGCTGTCCTAACGCTTGCAGGGTTGTTGATTTCAGACTTGCTTTACGCAATTGTTGACCCACGGATAACCTATGACTGAGGAAGATCAGGGACAAATCAATTACTGGACGATTGTCTGGCAGCAGTTTCTCAAGAACAAGCTGGCCATGTTTGGTATGTTCAGCATTCTTTTCATGGTTCTTATCGCCATCTATGCGCCTTTTTTAAGCCTGGACAAACCCCTGTTTTTTTATGATGGCTCCACCTTGTCTTTTCCCTTATTTCGCAGTCTGTTTGACCGTAATTTTTTTGAAAATGGTGTGGACATCTTCTTTAATCTACAGATCTTTCTGCTTCCCATTTTGCTTCTGGTTTCCATGCTAAAGATGCGGCTTCTTAAAAGAACATTCCTTGAAACTTTCATGGGTTTCCTGGGAGGCTATACGGTTCTGTCACTCGTAGTTTTCATTTTGGTGCAGAGCTTTCCCTATCATGAGGCATGGCAGGATTGGGATGCTAAGGTTCAGGAGGCTAGAGCTTCAGGCCAGCAGGTGCTAACTCTTGGGGCGCTCAGACCTTTTTCTTATCGAGAGCCCAGCACAATCGGCGTGCATCCTATGGCCCCCAATAAAACTCATCTGCTCGGTACGGATAAAGAAGGGCGCGATATTTTGGCACGTATGATCTACGGGACCCGCATCTCGCTGACCATCGGACTGGTGGCGGTTTCAATCTATATTCTCATTGGTATTATTCTAGGAAGTATTGCCGGTTTTTTTGGCGGGATGGCCGATCTTTTGGTTTCACGATTTATTGAGATCATGCCCTGTTTTCCAACCTTTTTTCTGATCTTGACTCTTTCAGCCTTGATTCATGAAAAATCGATTTTCCATGTCATGCTCATCATTGGCTTTACGCGCTGGCCTGAAGTTGCCAGACTGGTGCGTGCAGAATTTCTAAAGTTAAAAAATATGGACTATGTGCAGGCCGCGATCGCTTTGGGATTTTCTAGGACACGCGTGATCTTCGGTCATGTTTTGCCCAATGCCCTGGGACCGGTCATCGTCACTGCCGTTTTCGGAGTGGCTTCATCGATCTTGATTGAGTCTTCGTTGTCATTTCTGGGACTAGGGGATGTTTCGGCCCCTTCTTGGGGAGAGATTTTGAGTCAGGGACGTCAGGAATATAAACTCTGGCTGATTCTATGTCCGGGTCTGGCGATTTTTCTGGTAGTCTCCGTCTTTAACTTGGTGGGAGAAGGGTTGCAGGATGCAATGGATCCGAAGCTCAGGAGATAGGCAATGGCTGTAGAGGAACCTAAAAAAGAGCTGCTTGAACTCAAGGATCTCAGTATCCATTTTTTTACGGATCGAGGCGTGGTTCCTTCGGTTAATCGCGTGTCCTATCCTATTTATGAGGGCGAGACTCTAGGGCTGGTAGGAGAGTCTGGATGTGGGAAATCGGTAACGGCGCATTCCATTATGCGTTTAATTCCACAGCCACCCGGACGCATCGTGGGAGGTGAGATTCTTTACCGGGGTGAGAACCTGGTAGAAGTGAGCGATGCCCGCATGCGCGAGATTCGAGGTAATGAGATCTCCATGATTTTTCAGGAACCCATGACCTCTCTCAATCCTGTTTTCACCGTGGGAAATCAAATCACAGAAGCGATCATGCTACATACCCATCTGGATGAAGACGAAAGTCGCGAACTGGGAATTGAAATGCTGGCCCGCGTGGGAATTCCTTCGCCGGAGATGCGTATCGACGAATACCCCCATCAATTGTCAGGTGGGATGAAGCAGCGGGTCATGATTGCCATGGCTCTTTCTTGCAATCCCAGGCTTTTGATCGCCGATGAACCCACGACAGCCCTTGATGTCACCATTCAGGCCCAGATTCTGGAGTTGGTTTATAATCTCCAGCAGGAATCACAGATGTCGGTATTGCTGATCACCCATGATTTGGCTGTGGTAGCTGAAGTCTGTGACCGGGTCGTTGTGATGTATGCTTCCAGGATCGTGGAAACTGCCGATGTTGTTAAGCTCTTTGAAAACCCACTGCATCCTTATACTCGGGGTTTATTTTCTTCGATCCCCAACCTGGATGAGGAACAGTCGCGACTGACTCCCATCGCTGGCTTTGTTCCCAGCCCCATGAATTTTCCAAAAGGGTGTAAATTTCATGATCGTTGCCCTTTGAAAACAGATCGCTGTACGCAGGAAGAACCCGAACTAAGAGAGATCGAAGCAGGGCATCAAGTGGCCTGTCATTTGGTAGAGTAGGAGAAGAAAATGGTAAAGAAGGAACTAGAAGAACTAAATAACTAGAGGAA
>CAZRLV010000065.1:0-13031 GCA_964600955.1 uncultured bacterium | reverse complement strand
TTTGTTTTATGTCACACATAATTGCCCGGTTTACTGTCGTCATTGCACCCGCAAGCGCAAAGTTTCAGACCCTAGCTCATCAACAATGAATCGTCAGCTTGAAGATGCTTTCAAGTATATCGAGGCTCATCCCGAAATTCGTGACATCGTGGTTTCAGGGGGCGACCCCTTGAGTTTGTCTGATAAAAAGCTAGACTCCATTCTTACACGACTGCGCTCCATTGAGCATATTGAGATCTTTCGTCTTGGAACCCGCAATCTGGTCACCCTGCCCCAAAGAGTGACCCCGGAGTTTGTTGAGATGCTCAAAAAACATGCTCCAGTATACGTTAATACCCATTTTAATCACCCCAAAGAATGTACTTATGAAGCCTATATGGCCTGTAAATCCCTGGCGGATGCCGGTTGTGTCATTGGAAACCAAAGTGTTCTTCTAAAAGGGGTTAACGATGACCCCGAGGTCATGAAGGATCTCTGTCAGAAGCTCTTGGCCATGCGTGTACGCCCCTATTATATTTATCAATGTGACTTGGCTGAAGGGATTTCACATTTACGCACTCCTATTGAAGCCGGCCTGAATATCATCGAGCATCTAAGGGGTCATACCTCGGGACTGGCAAACCCAACCTTTGTGGTGGATGCTCCCGGTGGAGGGGGAAAGATTCCCCTGCTTCCAAACTATGTAGTCAAACGCGAAGGTAAACGCTGGACCCTGAGAAATTTTCAAAATCGCGAGTTTGTCTATATTGAGCCAGATATAGACTGATCTACGGGTATGAAAAGAACCCTCCTGATCATTCCCACACTGCGTGAGGGTGCTCCTATTCTTGAAGAACTGGGGGGATTTCAAAAAATGCAGGCGGGATCTTTTCCAATTTTTCGCTCAGAGAGGTTCGCAGATAGATTGTTTTTATCCTATTGCGGAATCGGATCCTCTCAGGCTGCAATCTGCACTACCGCCTGTCTCACAACCCTGGAGGTCGATAGAGTTCTCCTGGTGGGGGTAGCTGGAGTTCTTCGTGGCCAAGAAATTGAAATGGGCGGCCTCGTCTTTGCCATGGATGAGCGCTATTTGCGACTCGGCTCAGTAACCCAGGATAGCTATGATGATCTCTCCAGGCGCTTTTCTCTCGATCCCTTCAAGAGCGTGGAGTCTCAGTTTCAGCTCTTAGCACCTGCTGATTCTACACTTGGGTTTTCAGGCTGTAGTTTTGGGACCTCGGACTGGCTGACCGCCACGACCGAAGAGTTGAAGTTTTTAGAAAAAAATCATCCCTCGGTTCATGTCGAGAATATGGAGGGGGCCGCCGTAGCTCACGCCTGTTTTCTCTGGAATAAACCTCTGGTAGAGATCCGGGCCATAGTCAATCATATAGGTCAACGCGACAGTAGCGCCTGGCACTGGAATTCAGGATTGCAAGCCCTCAAAAAACTGGGTCGAACTATTGGGGAAGACAGAATCTAAGAATCTCTGATATAATTAAAGCTTATTAGCAAATCCTTTACCTCAGTCCCGAGGAAGCTCTAGAAGTAGGCGGTTAGTTTTGTACCAGTTGTGTATCTCACCCTGTCCCAACGACACTTATGTTTTCTACGGAATCATTTCTGAAAAGATTCCGCTTTCCTTTCCGCTATCCACATTCTACGGGGATATATCTGAACTCAATCACCTTGCCACTGAAGGTCAATGTCACTTCCTTAAAATTTCTTTCTCGCAGTTTTTTCAGTGCCGGTCAAGTTATAAGCTTTTACAGACAGGCGCTGCACTTGGATTTGGCTGCGGCCCCCTGCTGATCGCAAATAAGCCCCTTACGGGAAAGGACTTGGAAGATGCCGTAATCGGTATTCCCGGAGAACATACGACAGCCAACGCACTTCTCAAACTTTTTTACCCCGAGTGCAAAAATAAGCAGATCCTTCTCTTTTCAGATTTATGTGACAGCTTGTTAGCCGGCGAAATTGACGGCGCACTTATCATCCATGAAACCCGTTTTACTTACGAAGATCGTGGTTTTGTCAAAATCGCAGATCTGGGAGAACTTTGGGAGTGGGAAACACAATTGCCCGTACCCCTGGGGGGTATTTTCGGTCGTCAAGACCTTCACGGTGATCGCATTGCTGAAATGGAAGACGCCATTTTGAAAAGCATTCAGTTTGCGGTTGATAACCCGGATGAAACCCTGGGATTTTGCTCAAAATTAGCCCAGGAAATGAATAAAGAGGTGCTAGAGTCTCATATCGAACTTTATGTCACGGAGTTCTCGAAATCCCTGGGGAAAAAAGGGCTGGAGGCCGTGGAAAAGCTAGAGCATCTGAGCCAACATGGGTTGGAGGAAAAAGATTGAAGAGAAGATAAAGATGGTCGTAAAGAAATCTTCATTCTGACTCCTATCTCCTGAATTCTGTATTCTCAACTTCAATCTCAAACACATTCTCAAAAGCTTGAATTCGTTTTTTGATCTCGATATAGAATTCAGGGAAGAAGTAGTTCCACTCGCGGTTTATTGGAAAGTTTGGTTTAACCTCAAGCTCACGCACACAACGAAATCCGTGTTTCGAGAAATCCAGAGTAGCTTTACGCTGTGAAGGCTCTGAGAGTGATTCAGGATGAGATCCCTGGCCCCTGACCGCTCGTAAAAACCCCCTGTTAAAATGAGGGTTTCTCCTTTCAGTAGATGGATCAGCGGGGTAAGGAGTAAGAGCATCCCGGGTCCATTCCAGAGTTGATTTTGGAATTTCGACCTGAAAATATCCTTTTAAGGTTGGACCGGGAAGAGAACCTGGCCTTTCCTCGCGATCCAATCCCACCATTGCTTTTTCCCATTGAGCTTCGGTGGGCAAGTCCATCTCTTGTTCTTTGCAAAAAGAACGCGCCTCCTTGAATGTGAGAAGAGCGGGCTTCCACTCAGGGATTCTTTCTAGAACCAACCTGGATAGCTTGGACAGGGAGCCTGTGTTTTGCGTCTTTAAAACCTCCCCTACCGTAACCAGAGTCTTGTTAAGATCATAGCGGTCCAGATAAACCAGATGCCGTGGACCCGAACCCTTTAGCCCATCATCACCCATTAGAAAATAACCGGGCGGAATTCCAGTCATCTCTGTTTGAGGAAGAGAGATTTCCTGCGACACCAGATCTTCCCTGCGTTTAAGTTCGTGTAGCGATTGCGTGCGCAATTTGATTTGGAGTTCTAGTTCTTCCTGTCTTAAAGTACGGGTTTGAATCGCTTTGATTTTTTGATGCGTGTCCTGCTTGAGAGCTTTATCCCGATCCATTTTTTGAGTGTAAAACCTGGATTTTAAAGCGTCGGGATCTAAATGTTGGATTCCTGCCAATTCCAAACCCTTCACAGCATCGCGGGCGCATCTAAATCCCAGATCTCTGCGCATGTTTTCAGTGGGATCGACATTCTCATACGCACCCACGCGAATCGATCGAACCCCCGAGATATAGCTTCCCCCAACTACGCGCACTGTTGAGGTAGTACGATCAGAGGTCCACTCTGATACATTTCCCGCAAGATGATAAATTCCCTCAGGCGTTCTGAACTGCGCATAGCTTTCCACGCTTACCGGAAACATAGGCTTTTGTGAGTGGGTCAAAAAAGGAGCCATTTTAAAAGCTGGAAATTCGTTTCCAAAGGGATATTCTCGGGGCACTTCACCCTGAGAAGCACGAACAAACTCCAGGTAAGTGGGTAATCGCTTACCCTGGGCGGCGCAATACTGGCTTGCGTCAAAAAAATCCACGCCCACAACGGGCTGATTCGGATCTGAAAAGCCAGAGAGATTTTCGAAGCTGCTCGGACTCAATCCAAGCTCTTTTGACAATTTACGATACTGGTTCTGTGAAACCTCGTGTACATCCATCAACAAGGCCTTAACCTTCCAGGTCGTAGACTGAAAATGCAGAGACTGGGCCTCCAGAAATACTTCAGCAGAGCTAAGAATAGAGAGGCTCAGGTTTAAAACAAGCAGGAATTTTTTCAGCTCACCCATAGGTTCTGGCGTTTTTCACTGATATACAGAAATTGCATTTTTGGATGCAGTTGAAAATCATCATCCATAATCATGGTCCTCTCTTCATCCAATGCTCCGATGGGACGTAGACTAAACCGTGATTGGACATCCTGACAAAAGGCTTTAAAGTCAGTAGCCTGATAAGTACTAGGAACCTCTTCGATGTAAAACTGAAGTCCACGCTTATTAGAAACCAAATCTCGTAGGACAAGATTAATGCCTTTTGAAGTAATTCCCTGGACGATTAGCCCGGCCGTCAGGGCATTGACAGCAATGACTTCATCGGCCCCTGCCTGGATCATTAACTGCTCATTTTTTAGATCCAGACATTCAGCCACCACATAAACATGGAGTCCGGTCAGAACACGTTGTACATTTAGAATGCGCATGAGTGTAGCACCGTCAGAATCACTGTCATCTACATTATCCGAGAGAATAATCACCTTGGAGGCGTTTCGAATATTGGCCATCTCCAAGGCTTCTTTCGAACTTGGTTTTCCATGAATAAAGTGGACCCCTACCTCAGACAAAGAAACTGGGATTTCTCGAATCTTGTCCGTAATAAAGCAGACTGGGACTGCTTTAAGATCTGCCTCCATATGAATCTCTGAGACAATTTGAATCATCTGAGAAACTCCAGGGTAGCCCAAAATCAAAATATGGTGATCTGCGGGCATCGGGATCACCCCCCTTTCCTTTTTAGAAGTTTGAGTAATATTAGTCTGTACACGTTCCAAAAGAATTGCCAGTACAGCGATTCCCAGCATCATCGTGGGAACCCCCACCAGAAACCTTCCTGGCAAGGTCTGTGGATAAAGATCTCCGTAACCTACGGTGGTCATGGTAACCAGCGACCACCAAAGAGCATCAAGTAAGGTTAAGTTTTCATGATTTTCATGCTCAAATACATAGAATCCCAAGCTGGAGAGAAATAGCACAAAGACTAGAAATCGTGCTAATGAAAATCGTGGGTTAAGCAAGGATTTTCGAAATCTGGATATGAGATTTTGAAAAAACACAGGCTCCTTCTTGACTGGATCAATTAGTGAAGATTTCGGTAGACAGACTTAGATCATGAATCGTTTTTGGACACTGGGGGTTAAATGCGATAGAATTACACAGAAACCTATCCACTATGCGATCCAATCGTTTTCGTCGCTATCAACTGAACAAAAAAGCCCAAATCCAGGTGAGGAAGCATCACCCCTGGGTTTTCAGGGGCAACCTCTCAACTGCGGCATCGGTGTTCTCCAACGGCGACTGGCTGCAACTCTTTGATGGAAAAAATGAGACCGTGGGCTTTGGAGTCTACTCCGCTGAAGACTCTGTGGCAATTCGGGTTTTTCATTTCGGTGAAACCCTGAGGAACCGCTTTTTTTTCAAGCTACTGCGTGAGGCTTGGAAGGCCCGGGAGTCCCTGGTTCCAGAAACCAATGCTTTTCGCCTTGTAAACGGGGAGGCAGATCGGCTACCTGGGATCACCGTGGATCTTTATGGCTCTGTGGCCGTAATTCAGTACTACTCAGCTTCATTATACCGAATGGCACGGCTGGTCTCGCTGCTATTACCGCATGTGGTTTCAGAGCCCTTTGCTCAGTCTATTTTTCTGCGCGCCGCAAACCGTATGGGGCATTCCTCACTGGTGAAACCCTCGCGTTGGACACGGGGTAATCCTGTATCTCGCAGTGAAATTCGCGAGGGTAAATATCGTTTTTTAGTTGATCTGGATCAGGGTCAGAAAGGCGGTTTTTATTTAGATCTCAGAGGTGTCCGCCGTGAACTGGGAGGCATGGATTTCAGTGGCTTGAAAATCCTGAACCTTTTTTCATATACCGGAGCTTTTTCAGTCATTCTTCAGTCCCTGGGAGCTACTGACATCACCTCGGTTGATCAAAGCCGACATGCTCAGGATTTGCATCGTGAAAATATTTTGCTCAATAACCTAGACCCTGAGAAAGATCGATTGGTTTCCAGTGATGTTTTCCGCTTTCTGGCAAACCTGGACCCGCAGGAAAAATATGATTTCATTCTCCTCGACCCCCCTGCTCTGGCCTCCAAACGCAG
The DNA here is from genome assembly GCA_964600955.1 of uncultured bacterium. Taxonomy (GTDB): domain Bacteria; phylum Muiribacteriota; class UBA6191; order UBA6191; family UBA6191; genus CAZRLV01. Next base: position 6,950 of record CAZRLV010000065.1, on the reverse strand, counting down.
CCAGATGCCGGTTGCTCTACGCAAGCTAGAGCAATTGCATCGCATGGCTCTTTGCCATCTCAAAGAGGAGTCCATGTGGTTTTCAATCTCCTGTACCGCCCGTATTACCAAGGAAGACCTGATCACTACTGTGGGCAGAGTTTCAAAAAACATCGTGGGGAAAGGCAGGACCCATATTGTGAAGGATTTAAATGAAGAAGCAGATCATAAAGTGATCTCTGGCTTCCCAGAAGGCAAATACCTGAATCAGATTTTGTTTTCAAACTTCAGAGTTTGAATACAAAATCTGATTCAGAATTCAGAATGAAGATAAAGAGGCAAACTTCTTTCGACCTTTTGTGTGGATCCTCCGGCTTGACCAGGGGATCCCTCTTTATCTTCTCTTTCTCCTAACTTCTGAATTCTGTCTTCTCCGATTCCTCTAGTTCTTTAGTTCCGATAGTTCTTCCAGTTTCTTCTTACTACTCTTCTCTTCAACCTTTCGTACTTTTCGTGGTTAAAATCTTGATTTCGGGGGGGTTTTGAATTTGGGTTCTCGGTTTTCGTAGGCGGCTCGGCCTTCTTCGATGAGATCAGGAACCTCACCATGGTAGCGTCGTGAGTGGTGAACCAGGTGGAGTTTTTTTACTCCAGACTTGCGTGCGAGGAGTCCTGATAAATAGGCTGTACAATGATGATGCCTGCGGGCGTAATCCCAGTCTGCATGACGAAAAAAGGACTCAATATAGAGTTCATCCACAGCCTTGAAAAACTTCTCCAGCTTTTGGTGATTCGGTCCGCCTCCAAGATGATCCATGGCATAACCTAGACGAAATCCACGGGTCTTTTTGAGGTTTGAAAACAAATACCCAGCCTCGATCTTTTCTGTGAAGATATCCAAAACTCTTTTAGGTTCCTCTGCTAGGTAAGCTTCTTTGAGATCATTGATCCACGGCCCAGGACGATAAGGAAAATCAGAAATATTGAGATGATCTTCTTCCTGAATACGATACGCGATGGAGGGAATCTTATGATCGAGGACACAAAACCAGGATGAGATTTTCTCAAACTCAAAAATCCTGGAGCTTTCGACGGTTTTGATATATTTAAGCTTCCAATGCGGTGAGTAGAGGCGAAAGACTTTATAGACTCCATCAGCCACGATCTCGCGCACCTCGAAATTTGACCCATTGGGACGCAGAAGGTTCCAGGTATAAGCCAAAAGCTTGCCCTGCACATTTCTGGAGATATTCTCGGGTCCCGTAATAATCAGAGGAACCCGGGAACCTGCACGATTTCTTATGATGGCATCAAAATTCACGAAATGATCCACATGAGTATGGGTCACAAAGACAGCCTTGAGGCGCATGACATCGGCAATAGTGAGTTGTGAGGCTTTGCCGCAGTCAAAAAGATAGCTCCAGCCATGATTGTCTGGACTGACCATAAGACAGATATCTTCGTAAATTTTGCTTTTCAGTTCAGATTGCATCATAGCGGCTATCAACTCTGCGTGCGGAATCGGCATACTACCCTAGGCGAAGCTGGAGAAACAAATTCTAAGCCTTGCCTGTCTTCATTCATGACAAAGGCAGTGAAATTGTCTAGAATGTGGCTTCTTTCTCAGGAGGTCGCATGCAAGAACAATCAAAAAACGAAAATCTATACAAAATCCGACACTCACTAGCCCATATCCTGGCACAGGCAGTTCTCTCGGTTCGCCCAGAGACTGAACTTGGATTTGGCCCCCCTGTTGATACGGGCTTTTATTATGATTTTCGGTTCAGTGAACCCATGGGCGATGAAGACCTCAAAAGCATTGAGAAGAAGATGCGCCATATCATCAAGCAAAACCAGAAATTTGAGAACTATAATCTCAGCGTTGATGAAACTTGTGATTACCTCAAGACCCATCACCAACCACTTAAGGCAGAACATGCCAGAGCTCTGGGGGAAAACCTAAACGAGCTTAGCTTTTTTCAAAATGGGACCTTTGTGGATATGTGCGAGGGGCCGCATGTCGCCCAGACACGCGATATTCCATTGGATTGTTTTAAGCTCGATAGTATTGCTGGTTCTTACTGGAAAGGGGATTCGGATCAGCCTATGTTGACCCGGATTTACGGTCTGGCTTTTGAAAGCGGTTCAGACCTACAAACCTTTCTCAAAGAGAGAAAATTGGCCCAGGAACGCGATCATCGAAAACTTGGCAAGGAGCTTGAGTTTTTTACGATCGATGATGAGGTAGGACCAGGTCTGCCTCTGTGGATGCCAAACGGCACCGTTTTACGCGAGGAGCTTGAAAGCTTTGCCAAAGAGGTCGAGACCCGTGAGGGCTACCAGAGAGTAGCCACCCCCCATATTACAAAGGAATCCCTCTACTATACCTCGGGCCATCTTCCTTATTATAAAGACACCATGTATGCCCCCATTGAGATTGATGGTGAAAACTACTATCTCAAACCTATGAACTGCCCCCATCATCATAAAATATTTGCCTCACGTCCCAGATCCTATCGTGAGCTTCCACTGAGGCTGGCCGAGTATGGGACCTGCTATCGCTACGAGCAATCGGGGTCGCTTTCAGGCTTGCTACGTGTGCGTGCTCTGTCCATGAATGATGCTCATATCTACTGTAGTGAGGACCAGGTACGCCACGAGTTCAGAAAAGTTCTGGAAATGCATCAAGCCTATTATCAAAAATTTCGTATCGAGCGCTACTGGGTTCGACTCAGCCTGCACTCACGAGACACTGGAAAGTTCATAGGCGGTGAGGACCGCTGGGAGTTTGCCGAAAAAATCGTGCGTGAATCCCTTGAAGAGTGCCAAATTGATTACAAGGCGGAGGAAGGTGAGGCCGCATTCTACGGGCCAAAAGTTGATTTTCAGATTCGCAACGTGATCGGGCGCGAGGAAACCGCTTCTACGAATCAGTTGGACTTTGCAGTAGCTTCTCGCTTCGGTCTTAGTTTTACAGGTGAAGATGGCGGCCTGCATGAACCTTATATTATTCACCGGGCTCCCCTGGGGACTCATGAACGATTTTTGGCCTTTTTAATTGAGCATTTTGGCGGGGCCTTTCCCACCTGGATGGCCCCCATACAGGTCCGTGTCATTCCGGTAGCTGAGGCTTTCAATGAGTATGGACGCCAGTTAGTCGACAAACTTCGTAAGGATGGTTTCAGGGTGGAGTTAGTGCAGACCAGTGAGTCATTTGGCAAAAAACTGCGCAATGCCATAACCCAGAAAACGCCCAATATGCTCATTGTCGGGGAAAAAGAAAGCACGAGTGAATCGATTACATGGCGTCGCTACTGCACCAAGGAACAGCTTAGTATGAAGTTTGTTGCCTTCCAGGATCTCATGCGCGCCATGCGTTCCCTGAGAACCATGGACAATTTTGATGACGAAACCCTCCCGTTGTGTTGAAAGAGAAGAGGTTTAACCACGAAGGGCACGAAAAATACGAAAATGGAAATAGAAGTATGATTATTGTTACGGGTGGAGCTGGATTTATTGGTAGTGCTCAGGTCTGGGAACTCAACCGCTCGGGCCGTGAGGATATCCTGATTGTTGATCACTTGGGTCAGGGTGATAAATGGCGCAATCTTTGCGGGTTAAAATTTAGCGATTATCTGAGCAAAGAAAACTTCCTGGAATGGATCGAAGAGGACAGAGATTTTGATGCTCAGGCAATTTTTCACCTGGGCGCCTGCTCTTCAACTACAGAGCTGGATGCAGATTACCTTGTTAAAAACAACTATGAGTATTCCAAGGCTATCGCCAGTTACTCGGCCCGGCGCAAAATTCGCATGATTTATGCCTCTTCGGCGGCCACCTATGGAGACGGGAGTTCAGGCTATAATGACCAGGGTCAACTGCAAAAATTTAGCCCTCTCAATATGTACGGTTACTCCAAGCATCTTTTCGATCTCTGGATGCAACGCAAGGGCTTACTAGAGTCCCATGTGGGAATCAAGTTTTTTAATGTTTGGGGCCCCAATGAATACCATAAAAAAGATATGCGCTCCATGGTTGTAAAAGCCTTTGAGCAAATCAAGACCTCAGGTAGCGTTTCCCTGTTTCAGTCTCATCACCCGGATTATGCTGACGGAAAGCAGATGCGCGATTTCCTCTATGTTAAAGACGCCACGCGCATGGTGTTAGAGTTTCTTGAACACCCTGAAACTGCAGGGATATTTAACCTGGGAACGGGAACAGCCATTACCTGGCTGGATCTCATCACCCCCATTTTTCAGGCATTAAAATTGGAAACGCAGATAAAATTTGTTCCCATGCCCACGGAAATCCGCTCTAAATACCAATATTTTACCCAGGCTGAGATGGCAAAATTTGAGAACGTTGGTTTGAAGAGGTTTTCAACCCCATTAAATGAAGCGATCTCTGATTTTGTGCTCAGTTATCTGGAACCAGGGGCTTGCCTGAATTCAAGAACCTAAGGCGCCCCTTTTCATCATCTCGGTCCCCATTCGTCATTCCACGGCTTGACCGGGGGATCCATTCAAATGGTCGAAAAAAGTCTTCCTCTTCAGAAAACTAGAAGAACCCCGGAAAAGAAAACAAAACCAACCATCATAACAGCCATGCAATAACCCATAATTTGCCCGGCCCTCAATCCGGTTATACCCAAAAGGGCCAATGCCCAAAATGGCTGAAACAAATTGGTCCACTGGTCTCCATAGCAAAAAGCCATGACGGCCTTAGATAGTGGAACCCCCATATCGTTGGCGGTTTGAATTACGATCGGTCCTTGCATAACCCATTGCCCCCCACCCGAAGGTACGAAAAGATTGACCAGGGCGGCAGAAAAGAAGGTCCAGAGTGCATAAGTTTTGACCGTGGCAATGGAATTGAAGGCCGCCACGATGAGTTGAATTAGTCCCGATCCTTTCATCATGCCCATAATTCCAGCATAGAAGGGAAACTGAAGAATAATCCCAGCACAGCCTCGCGTAGCTAAAGAAATCGCGTTTACATAATTGATGGGGGTTTTATGCAGTAAAATTCCCGTAAAAAGAAAAATAAAATTCACCCAATTTAGATTGAGTGAAAAAGTCTCTGCCACAAAGACTGAGTAAAGGAAAAATCCAAGGCCGGCACCTGCCGCTAATAGAGTGATCAGGAAACTATTTTCCAGCCTTGCTCCAAGCCCCCTTTCAATTTCGGAGTCAGACAGCACAGTATTGGACGGTTCCAAATTTACAATCACATCCTTGATAGTAACGACTGAACCATCATCCGATGGAGCCATTACTCTAAAAAGTAGTGGTAACCCCAGGATTAGACAAACAGAGACTAATAAGTTCATGGGACTGAACAAAGTATCTGATACTGAGATTACGCCCGCCAAATCTGAAAGTTCATGACCCTTCTCGGCCAATTTCAAAGGCGCCGACCCGGACAATCCCCCATGCCAAACCGCCAACCCCATATAGCCAGCGGCCCCCAGGAGCGGATAATGCATTTTCACCCCATTAAACCATGCTTCTCTGGCTACCTCACGCGCGAGAAGAGCTCCCACAACAATGGCCAGACCCCAATTGATATAGCCCATGACGACAGAGACAAAACAAATCATCATGGCGGCCCCGGCCGTATCTTTTGGATAGCGTGCGACACCTGCAATGAGGTAATGAATAGGTCCACTGGTTGCCAGAGCATAGCCTGTAACCAGAATAAGGCACATCTGCATGCCAAACTTTAAAAACACCCAGAAGCCAAAATGCCAATGCGAGAGCATTCCGGCCAGGTCTACCGAAGTCAAAGTAAGTCCCAAAACAAGAGTTAGACCGCTTAAAGCCAAAGCAAAGATAAAAGGGTCGGGCATGTTTTTTTGAGCCCACCGCGTCAAGATTTCTCCGTTTTTTTGCAGCATCCTCTCTCCTAATCCAGACCGATTATTTTCATGATCCTCTGCGAATCTGTCAAGCTGTCCACAACCCAGTTCGCTCCCGCTTCATGCAGTTCGGACTGGGCGTAAATACCGGTAGTCACGCCAAGGGCCTCCACATCGTTGACTCGCGCGGCCTGCATATCCTGAATCGCGTCACCAATCAGCACGGTTTTACGCGCCTCAATACCAAGTCCTGTAGAGGAACTTACCCTAAGGCGGGCCTGATGCAAAAACTTTTCACGCTCCTTAAAATCAGAACTAAATCCACCGGTCATGAAACAAAAATCCAGACCTACGGAGCGCAGTTTCTCCCAGGCAATGAGCTCCAAATTCCCGGTCACAAGACCCAGAATGCATCCCCTGGATCTTAGTTTGTTCACCAACTCCAAAACCCCCTCTAAAACCTCAATCTTGTCCTGAGCCTGAAGTCGTAGAAAGTAGCGGATAATAGCCCGTTGACACTGAGTGAGTCTGGACAAAAATAACCCGGGATCCATCTGAAAGCGAACCAGAAGGATCTCTTCAAGCAGACAGGGATCCGTTCGCCCGTGAACCACAGAGGCATCCTCAATTCCACCGTCGAGATTAAAGACCTCGGAAATAGCGCACCGAAATGCATCTTTATGGGCTTTGGAACCTCTAATCAGTGTGCTGTCAATATCAAATAAGACCAGGGGAGCCTTTTGGGTGCCTGATGAAACCGCTTGCGTCCAGGGAGGGGTCAAAAATTGATCCAGGGAAAAAACACGTTTTACGGCATCAAGGTTCAAGGGGCCATAGATATGTGGGAATTTCTGTCCTTCTGCGCAACTATCTTCATACACCACCTGCGACAAGATGGCCTCTTGCAATATTTCTAGGATAACCAATCCTTCACAACTTGGAAAATGATTCTCAAGAACACCTGGAATCTGCTCTGCGCGCGAACAATGAATAAAGCCTTCACTATCCAATGTTTGCGGGCGATACTCACCTTTTTGACAGCTTTGAGTCCAGGCCGATTTTCTTAGACAATGGTAGATTCTCATAATCATAGGCTATCCTATGCGAATAGGGT
>CAZRLV010000064.1:2867-13095 GCA_964600955.1 uncultured bacterium | reverse complement strand
CCCTTTAAAGCAGACTCAGAGAAAAGAACTCCATTATTGGCCAAAATACCCACCGGGTATCCTAAAATACGAGCAAAACCGCAAACCAAAGTGGAGCCATAATCTGACTTAAACTCATGAAACCGGCTGCCATCCACCATACGGGCAATGACTTCGCGCACATCATAGCTTTGCCGGGGGTCTTGCGGAATCAGGCCGTAAATCTGACGCGGATCATAGGCTGGTTCTTCCACTGGAATCCGCCCCAAATCCAATCGGAAGGGCACTCCCAAATTTTCAATAATATCGCGAGTAATCTCCAAGGCTTCTTCATCATTTTCCGCAAGATGATCCGTGACCCCCGAAATTTTTGAATGAACCTCTCCTCCACCCAGATCTTCGGCAGTGACTTCTTCACCGGTAGCCGCCTTTACAAGCGGGGGCCCCGCCAGAAAGATCGTACCTTGACGCTTCACGATTACCGTTTCGTCGCTCATAGCAGGGACATAGGCCCCACCCGCCGTACAAGACCCCATCACTACCGCGATCTGGGGAATCCCCATGGCAGACATGCGAGCCTGATTATAAAAAATCCGCCCAAAATGGTCGCGGTCAGGAAACACCTCGGCCTGCATGGGTAAATAAGCCCCGCCGGAATCTACCAAATAAACGCAGGGAAGATGATTCTCACAGGCAATTTCCTGAGCCCTAAGGTGCTTTTTGACGGTTAGTGGATAGTAAGAACCTCCCTTTACGGTAGCGTCGTTGGCAATAACCATAACCGGACGGCCACGGATCATGCCCACACCAGTGACAATTCCTGCTCCCGGAGCAAAACTATCGTAAACCTCCCATGCCGATAGGGGAGAAAATTCTAAGAAACTTGAATTAGAATCCAATAGCCGGTCAATGCGATCTCGAACAAAGAGCTTGGATCGTTTGCGATGTCTTGCCACGGCCGGGTCATCATCTCGATTTCTAACGCGATCCATACAGGAGCGAAACTCTTCAATTTGTGCTCCAAGTGCACGTGCGTTTTCTTTGTATTCTGCTGATCGAGTATCGAGCGTGGTGCCTAAAACCTGCATTTGGGTTCCCCATAGTCGGGGGAATCCCCCGTATTGACAGACCTTACCCCGGATGATACCATAGCCTGCCCTTTTTGGGGGGCTATTTACCGGGAGAGATCTTATGTACGAAGTTCAAGCAGAGCAGCGAAATACGAGAATCAGTCAGGCTAATCGAACCACCTTGAAAAAGGCTGGAATGATTCCCTCAGTCATGTACGATAAGACTGGATCGGCCATCAATATCGCTTTGGACAGAAAAGATGTTGAAACGCTGATTAAAAAACGCGGAACCAGCGGTCTGGTAAAACTTCACATCTCTCAGGGGGACCAGAAGGAATCCCATGAAGCCATTTTCAAAAACATCCAGTACGACTATTTGCACTCAACGGTGATCCACCTTGATTTTCAAAAAGCCTACGCAGATACGCCTGTAAAAATTCGTGTGCCAATTAAAGGTACAGGGACTCCTTATGGGGTTATTCGCCAGGGGGGGGTTTTGCAGCAAAACGCTCAGGCTGCCGAGATTCAATGTCTGCCCGCAGATATTCCAGATGTTATTTCGGTAGAAGTCAGCTCACTCAAGCTCAATGAGATTGTGCGTGCTGCTGATGTTGAGGGTTTTCAATTCACCCTTCCCAACCAGTCCTTTTTTACGGTAGCTTCCTCAAGAGCCGCCAGGAAGATTGCGGCCGAGGGCGAAGAATAGAATACCGATTCTCATGGTTTTTTGGCGAAAACCAGCATATGTGAAGACAGATTGTTGCTGCTTAAAAACTCTTGAAGAGACTCCTCTATCTCTTGGCAGTCTAACGAAAAAATAAAATCCAAGTAGTGGTTGTCTTTCTTTAGGTTCAAGCACTTGTCAGATATCTGTCTTTTAATAATACTAACATCTAGAATTCCGGGTGTAGTTACACTTGTAATCTGAAACCCTGTTTTTTCTAAAAGATTCCCAATCGAGACTGGGTTAAAATATTGAAGATGCTCTGGCGGACTGATATTTTCGGTTTTTTCCCCCAGCATCTTGAAGTCAAACCCCTCACCATTTGGGGTACACAGCATAATGGTTCCATTTTTCATCAACTTCTTGAAGCAGGATGTTAGAAAATCAAATGGGCTAGTGACATGCTCAATTAAGTCATTTACGGTAATACAATTGATGGAGTGATCTTCAAACTCATCCACCGTAGCTTTCTTTGTCTTAAGGCCACGCTTGCGACAAGACTCTATACATTTGTCACTTATATCGGAGGCGATCACAACATCGAAAATTTGGGCTTCTTGAACCGCTTTGGAAAAATTACCTTCACCCGCTCCCAAATCTACAAGCAGTCCCTTGGAACTATCATTTTTAGCGATGATCTTTTCTAGTGCCCTAACTCTTGGCATATGCTGAAGAGTTTTACGTTCATGGCAGGTCTCGGTGAGGATCTTTGTCCAGTAATTAGGGGCTTCATATTCCCGATAATATTGAAATAGTTGAGCTTCGGTTGGCCTGGTTGAAACATACAGAGTTTTGCAGTTGCTGCAGGAACTGTGTTTAAACCCATATTTATAAAATACAATTTTAGAGTTTGTACTCGATAAGCAAGCTGGACAATTTACTTCGACGAACTGACTCTGCTCCTTCAAGAAGAACTCAACCCCAGACTTCTCCCTCAATAGGGCCATATGCTCAGAAGCCTTAATGGGCCTCATTTTGTCGATGTCTTTCACCTGTCCCCCCTAAGTGACCCCATTTATGATTTGATTTCAGGATTTACTAACCTTTCCAGGGTGCAGTTCCATCACGGAGGCCTCTTCCTTTTTGAGATCGCGATACATCTCATCTAGACAGTCCACGAGCCCTTGACCCATATCAACAAAAGGATTAGCCACTAGTTTACGAGCAGTACAGGGTCTAAAGGAGTATGGAGTGACTCGATAATGCCCCTGCTGTGACCCAGGGGTAAAATTAACTTCGATCGAGTTATTGAAGATCTCCTTGATCATGACCAAAAGTTCTCGGTAACAGTGTTTCTCAACACCGGTCAATATCAAATGCTGATTAACGTACTCCTCTTCTTCAAGTACATGTACCGATAATCGAGCCGCGTCTCGAACATGAATATACTCTCGAACTTCCTGTCCATCCCCCTGGAAGTCGATACACTGTTTTTCGATCGCCTGCCTAAGCAGTTTATATATCCCATTATGGTGATTTGCTCTCTCACCGTATAGCGATCCATAGCGAATGACCGTATATCCCAGGTTAAGCCGCTCTCCGTACTCCTCCACAATTTTTTCAGACGTGAGTTTACTAATGCCGTAGAATGAGCCCTTTAGGCTTGACGCATAAGCACTGCTGGCAAAAACAAAGCGTTTCACAGAACTGTCACGACAGCTTTCCAAGATATGCATATTGCCCAAAACATTAAGCCTTATAGTATCGAGTGGATTCGCTGAAGCTTTATCTATATCAGCCATTCCAGCGAAATTATAAACTGCTGTGAATTCATGCGATGTAACCAGGGAATTTACCGTATCCCGATCCATAATATCGCAATGGTGATAGCGATAATTCTTCGGATCTTGGGGGGGAACCAAATCGGCAATATGAACCTCATATCCCTTGCTTATCAATGCGTCTACCACATGGCACCCCAAAAAACCGCTTCCTCCAAAAACAAGAATTTTCACGAACCCGCCCCAGAGTTACACGCAGACGTCTCCAGAACCTTGGAGCGCCTAAATAAATGATTGCCATTTTCATATACTTCGATCAACTCCAGACCACATTGTTCTATGAAATCTAGAACTTCCCTCTCCGACCCAGGATTAATCTCAACTTGAAGGGATTGAAAATCTGGATTCTTCAAAAGAGACTGAGCTCCTCTCAGTACTTCAAGCTCTAAACCATCCACATCAATTTTCATGGCATGAATACAAACCTGATTCAAACGAACAAAATGATCCAGGCTCATCCCCTGAACCCATGTTTTTGAACTGGGTTTAAATTCGTTGCCATGAGCGTCAACCACAGTTTCTACCTGGTGATTACTTCCGCCAGATTGATGGGCAACATCAGCTGAAGCATGATAAAGCTGAACAAGTTTCGTTTCTTCAGTCAATGCTATATTCATGGCAAAAATCTGCTCGCCCAACTGGTTGTGAGCAATATTGGCTTGAAGGGCCGAAAAATTTCCAGGATGCGGCTCAAAAGAGTATACCTGCATTTGCCCTCCTTGAGACTGGTGGAATTTAGCTGCGATCAAAGAAAAAATACCCACATTTGCGCCCACATCCGCAAGATTCCAATCCGGGTTCAGCGATTCGAGCCACTTTACCGTATTAGGCTCACTCCCTAATGGATAAGCGCGATTATGTAATTCACTATACCCGGTGATTTTAAGATAAAGGTCATGGGTTGGATATTCCACACGGGCAAAATGATGTGAAACCTGATGCAGGTGCATATAAATGAGGTTTTTGAGGTTGTTATAGATGCGTAAAACACGCTTTCTACTGCGAGGGATCTTATGAAACAACCTTGAAACGGCCAACACCAATAAACCTCAAAAAACAAAATGAGCCCAATATCCTATCGACAAGGCAAAGAAAGTTATCAAGATGGCTAATCCCATGCCCATATTTGAAAACACGTCTATTTCAAGGTTTCGAGTGCTATAAATTCTGCTAAAATGCGCAAATGTTCTGGAAAGGCTTTCTGGTCTCGGTTTTCGTCGCAATTCTTGCCTACCGTCTTTTGCAGCCCATTCTTTGCCGTCTCGGGATCTATGACATCCCAAACCACCGCTCTGTACATAAAGACCGGGTACTGAAAATGGGGGGTCTGGTCTTTATCGCCGGCCACTACGCTGGCATTCTCTATATTCTTTATCATCATAGTTTTTCCCTGGATACCCATTCCTTTCAAACTTTGATTGGAGTTCTAGGTGGCTCCATTACCATGGTTTTACTAGGAGCTTTGGATGATATGATCGACTTGAGTCCATCCACGAAATTCGTAGTGGAATCTTTTATCGCTGTGTCCGTTTGTCTGGTGGGTGATATCTCTGTCCAGGAGTTGGCTTTTCCCGGATTTTCGCTGACCCTTGGTGTCTTTTCCATTCCTTTTACCGTGGTTTGGATTGTGGGAGTCATTAATGCCATCAATTTCATGGACGGTCTGGATGGATTAGCCGGAGGGATTTGCCTCATCCTGCTGGCGGGTCTGTTTCTTTTACCCTCAGGTAATTTTGCCGCTCTGGCTTTCATTCCCTGCCTCTGTGGAGGACTTTTGGTTTTCCTCAATCGAAATTTTCATCCGGCCACCCTGTATATGGGAGACGTGGGTTCACTCTTTTTGGGATACCATATCGCAATTCTTACCCTGGTTCTTCTACCCTTTAACAACCCCTGGATGGGAGCCTTCGCCCCCTGTCTTTTCCTGGGACTCCCCCTGATGGATACGGCCATCACCATCGTACGTAGACTCAGCGGGCAACAAATGGTCTTTGAGGCAGATCGCAAACATATCCATCATCTTTTGCTGGGCTCAGGTCTCGGACATAGAACCTCTGTGCATGTTCTCTATCTTGTCAGCCTTGTTCTAGCCGCATTAGTGGTGCTGGGAACCCGCATGGAAAAGTCCTATGATCTTGTCATTCTAGGGTCTGGACTGAGCGTAGTTTTCTCTCTAGCAGTTCTGGCTGTCGTTTTGCACCCAAAACAAAAGAACTCTCAAACATAGCCCTGAAGAGTCCTCTTCCTGTATAGTGCGCCACAAATGAAGAAATGCTGGCTGGTACTAAAGGATGGCACCCTTTTTGAGGGCAGGGCATTTGGGGCTTCCAACGCCTCTTCCGGGGAAGTGGTATTTTCCACAGGAATGGTGGGTTACTCCGAGACCATGACGGACCCTTCCTACGAAGGCCAAATCCTGATTTTCACCTATCCCATGATCGGAAACTACGGGGTCCCGCGAACTACGGGTGAAGACTTGCTTCGCTCCCCCTTTGAATCCCGAAAAATCCACATCAAAGGACTGGTTCTCTCGGAGTACTCCCAGGATTACTCGCATTGGAGGGCCGGTCAATCGCTGCATCAATGGATGGTTGAAAACAACACCCCTGGAATCGGAGGGGTGGACACCCGAGCCCTGACAACTAAACTCAGAACCGATGGCTCTATGCCCGGAGCTATTGTGCATGAATACCCGACCCTGCCGCCCAGTTTTTTTGACCCAGGTCAGAAAAACTTGGCCTCACGCGTGACCAGCCCGGCCATCCAGATTTTTTTACCGGAAGAACCTCCTCTTAAGACCGTACTTCTCATTGACTGCGGCTCAAAGAGCAATATCTTGAGGGCCTTGCTTAAAAGAGGGGTCAAGGTTGTTACGGTCCCCTTTCATTTTGATTATCACGAATCCGGATTTGAAAAAAATGTTTCGACCTTTGATGGGGTCATGGTTTCCAATGGACCCGGTAATCCTGAGCAATTGCCCACCGTTATTGACTCCCTGGCTCAGACCCTGGACCGAAAGCTTCCTCTTATGGGGATTTGCCTGGGACATCAACTGATTGCACTGGCTGCCGGGGCCAAAACCTATAAGCTTAAATTTGGCCATCGATCTCATAATCAACCCTGTCAGCTCAAAGGCTCCAAGCGCTGCTTTATCACTTCTCAGAATCATGGTTACGCTGTAGATGAAAAAACCCTCCCTCCTGGGTGGGAGGGTTTTTTTACAAACCTCAATGATGGAACAAACGAAGGAATTCGTCATAAGGAGCACCCCTTCTTCTCGGTCCAGTTTCATCCAGAAGCAGCTCCAGGTCCTCAAGACACCGGTTTTCTCTTTGATGATTTTTTGAAAGGACTCTAAGAAGGTGAAAAAGGTCTTAATTCTTGGATCGGGTGCCCTCAAAATCGGTGAGGCGGGCGAGTTTGATTACTCAGGCTCGCAGGCCATCAAAGCCCTCAAGGAGTCTGGAGTCAGAACGGTACTGATCAACCCAAATATTGCAACCATTCAGACTTCAGAAGGGCTGGCGGATAAAGTATATCTTCTTCCTGTGACCCCACCCTTTGTAGAACGGGTCATTGAGAAAGAAAAGCCCGACGGAATTCTGCTCTCATTCGGGGGACAGACAGCCCTAAACTGTGGCCTAAGCCTTTATGAAAATGGGACTCTTGAGGCTCATAATGTGACGGTTTTAGGAACATCTGTGGCCACCATCGCCATGACTGAAGACCGCCAGGCCTTTGCCGAGTTCCTGGGCCGTCTACGGATCAAAACTCCCATAAATCGAACGGCTCACGACCTCAAGGAGGCTCTGGAATACGGCAAAGGGGCTCCCTATCCGCTCTTGATTCGCAGTGGTTTTGCCCTTGGAGGCTTGGGGGCCGCCGTTTGCCATAGCTTCAGTGAATTCAAGATACTGGCTTCAAAAGCACTTGAGCTGGCCCCGCATATTTTGATGGATGAATATCTGGGGGGATTCAAAGAGATTGAGTACGAGGTGGTTCGAGATCGTTACGATAATTGTATAACGGTCTGCAATATGGAGAATTTCGATCCTCTGGGAATTCATACGGGTGAAAGTATCGTCGTTGCCCCATCACAAACCCTCAATGACCGCGAATACCAGCTTCTTCGAAATATTGCCATTCGGATCGTACGCGAGCTTGAGATCGTGGGAGAGTGTAATGTGCAGTTTGCCCTGGATCCACAATCAGAAGACTATCGGGTTATCGAGGTGAATGCGCGGTTGTCACGCTCCTCAGCACTGGCCTCCAAAGCCACGGGTTATCCCCTGGCATTTGTGGCTGCCAAATTGGCTCTTGGCATGTCTCTATCGGATCTTAAAAACTCTGTGACCCAAATCACCACGGCCTGTTTTGAGCCCGCACTTGACTATATCACCGTAAAAATTCCCAAATGGGATCTCACCAAATTCAAGCAGGTTTCTAAGAAAATTGGTCCCGGCATGAAGTCCGTAGGAGAGGTTATGGCCATCGGCCGTAATTTCGAAGAGGCATTTCAAAAAGCAATTCGTATGGTAGATCCCAGTTATGCCGGGCTGTCACAGAATCCTGGAATCCGGGTTGACGATGAGAATATTTTGAGCCTGGAACCCACAGATATGCGCATTTTCGCTATTTTCCAGGCCTTGATGATGGGACAAAGTATCGATGAGATCTTTGAAAAAACACGCATTGATCGCTGGTTTCTTTTCAAGCTCGACAATATCATCAAAACAGAGCGTGAACTGCTCAATTGTTCGCGCTCCCCCCTCACCCCGGAACTGCTTAAAAAAGCCAAGCTTTGCGGCTACTCTGACCTTCAATTGTCCCGTATACTCAGACAACCAGTCTTAGAAATCCGAAGTCTTAGAGAGGGATTGAAAATTAAACCCGTCATTAAACAAATTGATACTCTGGGGGCGGAATATCCAGCCCAAACCAATTATCTCTATTGCAGTTATCACGGCACTGAACTGGATGTAAAACCAGCCAACCCGCAAAAGTCCATCTTGATTCTGGGTTCCGGAGCCTACAAAATCGGTTCCTCAGTCGAATTTGACTGGTGTTGTGTTACAGCCTCCAAAACCTTTCGTGAACTCGGATTTACCACCATTTTGATGAACAACAACCCTGAGACAGTCAGCACGGATTATGATGAATGTGACCGCTTGTATTTCGAGGAACTCACCCTGGAACGCATCCTCGACATCTATGAGTTTGAAGAGCCCCTGGGAGTTGTTTTGTCCGTAGGAGGGCAAATCCCAAATAGCCTGGCCATGGGGCTCTCACAACACGGAGTGCGAATTCTCGGAACCACCGCAGAAAACATTGACCGTGCCGAGGACCGCAATAAATTCTCGGCGCTTCTGGATGATCTCGGGGTGAACCAGCCGGAGTGGACTCAGGTGACCACCTCCGACGAGGCGTTCAAATTTGCAAAACGAGTGGCTTATCCGGTGATTGTGCGACCCTCCTATGTGCTCTCGGGTGCCGCCATGGGAATTGCCACGCATAGCGGGGAACTGGAAACTCTTTTGAAGAATGCTGCGGATATCTCCACGGAATACCCCGTAGTTCTCTCAAAATTTATTGATGGCGCCCAGGAGATTGAGGTAGATGGAGTCAGTGACGGGGAAACCATCGTCGTCTACGCCATCTCAGAACATCTGGAAAATGCAGGCGTACATTCCGGGGATGCCACGCTGGTTTGCCCACCTCAAAATGTGGAAATGATGCTCCAGCACAAAATCAAGCAGGTGTCCCAGGAAATTGTTCAAGCCTTAAATATTAAAGGCCCGTTTAATATCCAGTACCTGCTAAAAGGCATAGATCTAAAGGTTATTGAATGTAATTTAAGGGCCTCGCGCAGTTTCCCCTTCGTGTCCAAAATTACCGGTGTCAATTTCATTGGTGCCGCAGCAGAGATTTTGGCTGGCAAGACGGCGCAGCCCTTTTATTTCTTAAACAAACCCATCTCACATCTAGGGGTGAAAGCCCCCCATTTTTCGTTCACGCGACTCACTGGCGCTGATCCTCTACCAGGAATCGAAATGACCTCAACCGGAGAGGTTGGCTGTTTAGGGGAGACTCTGCACGAAGCCTTCTTGAAATCGATTATTTCAGTGGGATATCCGATCCAGCTCAAAAAAATTCTCATCTCAGCCGGACCCATGAAGTTTAAGAAAGAATGCCTTGTCTACTGCCAAATTTTTGCAAAAATGGGACTGGAACTTTACGCAACCTCAGGAACCTACCGCTTTCTACAAGAACATGATATTTCCTGCCAGCAGCTTTATTGGCCTGAAGAAAACCAACAGCCTGTGGTCACCGAAGCGATCAGGGAGCGCTCGAGCTTCGATCTGGTTATCAATATTCCAAAGAATTTTCAGGAAGACGAACTGACCAATACCTATTGGATTCGACGAAAAGCTGTAGATCTAGGGATTCCTCTCCTTACCAACCTGCAATTAGCACAGCAGTTTGCCAAAGCCATCGAGGCCTGTGATTTTGAGAGTCTAAAGATAAAAGCCCTCGATGAATACAATTAAGCACTCGAAGACAGGCACCAGGATCTTAAAATGAGTGGCTTGACTCGACCAGAGTTTGATTTTTGGTTGAAGCCACCTTATCGACTTGATGCAAAAGCTGTTCAAGCTGATCAAGTTCCGCACCAT
>CAZRLV010000064.1:0-2850 GCA_964600955.1 uncultured bacterium | reverse complement strand
AGAACCCTGAAGAATTAAACGCTGATTAGGGGCATCCAAAAAGTACCTTGATGATTTCGAGCGGCCAAAATGCTCCAGAAAATTGCCTGCCTCAGCGGCAGAAAGGCGACTTAAATCCAGGGTACGCGTCTCTTTAAGGGGAATCAATCTTACAACTCTACCTTCCTCATGCACTTCAAACCCACTCAAGGTCAAAACGGAAACCAAAGTTCTAAAAGCTGCATCTGGGGTAAGTGGCAGTGGGCTGACCAGGGTTAGACTCTTCTTGAGACTCGGCGGCAATATAAAAACTCGATTCAACTCGGGACTCAGGGAATTTAGAATGGAGTGAATCGGGGTGCGGTGAAAATCAAGAGATACTAAGCCATTTTTTGCTTGAGGCGAAACCTCAACTGATTTGGGAGGATCTGCTTTGGCTTCAATAGCCTTCATTTTGGCAGTCAGTGAGGCTGAAACCTCCCCCATCAAAGGATCAGCGGGCTGAGATAGAGAGGCCAGTTCAGCCAGAAAAGGATCTTTGGACGGTAACTCATTACCCTCATCTTCTTGCCCGACAAAGGTGATAAATCCAAAAGCCATGAGGCTCAAGATCACAACGATGAGATTTCTAATCACTTTAAGACCCATGGAGTTTCAGCTTCAAATTTTAAGGTTATAGAGGACAAGCCAGCGGAGGCGCTGGGTTAGACCTAAATAATGTATCGGGAACTCTGATACCCAAGTTGAGAGTCTATGCTCAGAGCATGGATCTCATTAATTGGCGTTTTGGGCTTTTAAGGCCTGAACTTTCCCCAGGGCTTCTTTATAAAGACTATACTCAGCCTGAGCACCTGCGGAATCACGCTTTTGGATTCTTCGAACATAGTTCTCGTAATGGGCCTTCATTTTCTCCACCCAACTCTGGAGAGTTCCGCGAGTTTCTAATGAAACCTGAGTCTCAGACTCTGCTTGCGTTTTAACTGGAGCAGCGGGTGCTGCAGATGAACTGGCCTGTGGACCCGAGGTCGAAGAGGATTCCTCTTTGGGGGCAGAGATCGGAATGGGGGCTAAAAAAGGCGCAGGCCCCGGTGCAGCTGAGGCTCCTCTTGGCGCTAGTGCCAGACGTTCCCAATCCGGTTCATAATTAGGTAAAGAACCCATACCGTCCGCCATATTTCCTTCAAAAAGATGATCTGTGACCGCACCGACTGCCACGGCTCCCATCAAACCAAGCACTCCACCACCCAGAGTTGCCCAGGCCAGAGCCTGGACCGTACGATTGACCAGGATCTGGGACCAATCGGCCTGCTTCCAGGTCCCGGCTCCCAATTCGAATCCGATGGCAGAGCCCACAAAGGCCGGTACTGCTTTTAGAAGCCCACCGAAACCAGGAATGGGTAAGGCTGCCAGGAGCGAACCTCCGATAACACCGCCTCCAAAGCCTTTCCAAAATTGGGGATGCATTACTCCATCGGAGGCGTTGCGCACCAAATCGCCAAGATCTTCGATTCCACCTTTGGCGATGGCATCAGAGAGCAGAGTCACCCCAGCCACAAACATGGTGGAACGAATACCGCCCTTAACCTTGGTTTTGAGCGTGGGCCCCTTGGTAACAGGTGCTTTAGGCAAACGAACCTGCTTTTCCAAACCTCGGTAAGCCTTCTCAAATTTTGGAATATTCTTCTTTAGATTCTTGATGGTTTTCAGGTCTTGTGAAGAAGCGAGACCGGCCTTGGATTTAAGCTGCAAACCATTGAGCTGAGCTTTGGACAGGTCAATTTTCGTTCTAACCTCAGTCAGCTTTCCCTGATGGGCCGCGAAAGTAGATACATCTCCGCTGCCCCCAAGACGGATTTTTTGCATGCGGGGACCGGAATTAACCTGGGCTCGATGATAAATCCTGCCGTCCTTACCTTGGATCTGATAACTGCTTTTTGCGGATTGGTTCCAGAGTACCGTCTCTCCCGATGGAAGTTTAATACGCGAATACGCCTTGGGGTCCATGGCCTTGGAGGCCTTGTTCATAAACATCTTGGCCCGCGGACCGGACTGTTTTAAAACCTTGGCACCATCTACGGCGGCTTGCTTTGGAGACCCCGGTTTGGAATCTGCCGCATTCAATACAGGCTGGGAAAAAAGGCCCAGAAGAATCCAGGCCTGGGCAAGCAATAAACTATGTAGAAAACTCGCTCTGCACACCTTATTGTTTTAACATTTGTTGCAGTTGACGTTCAAATCTTTGAACCTCTTGATGAGCTCTTTGCCTTTGGAGAGCAGGGGCGCTCTGCAGGGTCAAGTTTCGAAGCTCTTCCACAGCATCGCGATAGCGTTGAGAAACATCCACCAGGTTTTCATCCGAACCCGGTTGAAACCCTGAGTTAAAAGCCTCTCCATCCGAGGGTCGAATGGATGAGTCGCCGCCACGGTAATATCCTGTGTGCGAACCGGATCGTGAAGGCCCTGAGGTGTTCCAGTGAGGAGTTTCAACATTTGATCCACCTGGAAGCCCCGGCCCGCCTTCGCGCCCATCAAGGGTCCACTCAGGCATAGTGCGATTTAATCTTCCGTCACGATCCAGGGAGAAGAGGTCGTTTTCCCATCCTGGATAGGCCAATTCACCATTATTGTCATGCCAGACTTGAAACTGAGGATTATCAATGGGGCCATCGCCCGCCATTCCCATGCCACCGGGTCCCGCAAAGAATCGGCCTCCGCTTGAGTACCATCCGGGAGATGCCCAGGGGAAACCAGACCCACCCAGAAGACGAGAGCGGCTCTCAGGCCCCCCTGCGACTGCACCCGTGGGCCCCATAAAAGCACCGGAACACCCAGTATATGCCCCGCCCAAAAGTCCGCCCACGCCGCCATACC
>CAZRLV010000063.1:0-13099 GCA_964600955.1 uncultured bacterium | reverse complement strand
AGAAACTCTTTAATTTCTTTAAACCAGACTTTAGACATTTTTCAACTAATACGCCACGTGACAGGCTTTGCAAAGAGCGTCGTTTTTATTGGGAATCTTTAAAAACTTCTTATTGGAACTATGCGGATCATGGCAAGATACGCAGGTAATGACCCGACCCACTCCTTCTACATAAGTGGTGCCCAAAACCTTTGGTATTTTTACCTTGGCGCTAGGAACCACGGAAATGGGGTGTGAATGTCCAGGAATGAAAAACTTCCCCCCCTTGGTTTCGCCTTTATGGCAGGTATAGCACATCCCATCCACCGGGGTCAGTCGACTCTTACCCTCTCCGACCAACTCCAGGGAGGTCGCCCATAGAACTTGGCCTTTTGGATTATGAATATCATGACAGGCGGCACAGCCAAAATCATGTTTGGTATTTCGCGTAGCTGCATTCAATCCAATTCCGGAAACAGCAAATGAGAGCGCCAGAAACAGAGTCCATTTTGGGTTAATCAATTTATTTTTCATCTCGTAACTTCATCCCTTCAAGCATAAATCTCCGGCCTTCTGAAAAATTCCCCTTCTGGAATTCCAGCGTGGCCAGCAGATAATAGCAAAACATCTTTTCCTTGAGCGTCACCTTGGAAGAATTGAGCTTGGTTTCAAGTTCAATTCTTTGCTGATCTTCGGGCATGGTCCAAAATTCCAGTGGAGTGCCGCCCAACCCCTCGGTTTTATGCTCCCGTAAATAATTCAAAGCCTGGGTTTTCTGAGCCAGCTTACGATTTGTATCGTATTGTAACCAACAGACCAGGGTAAGCATACAGAGTAAAACGCAGAGTACGCAAAGATTCAAGTACTGAAGCCTACGAGTATCTTTGATAATGGGTGAGACAATTACATCTTCGTAAATATCCTGGTCGCCCACCTGAACATCGTCCATTTCCGAACCAAAAGAATCTTCATCCGCTCCCTCTTCAAAGGACCCCAAAGGCTGCATAAAATGCGCACGTTCCTCAGCCGTTAGAAGTTGATCGGGAGCACTCTGACGAGCTTCCAGAACGGTCTGAAAATCAATGGGTTCATTGATGGGAGCAGGCTCTGGTACAGAAGCCACTGGATTTTCCGCTTCGGTGCGTTCAACCTCTAATCGGTCCAGGATCTCAAGGGCCTCCTCAGGAGTCCCATTTTCCAAGCCATGTAGGATCTGATCTCTTTTGTCTGCGGGGCAACCCTGCAAAAGCTCCTCAAGAATTCTCTGTGACTCCTCAAGGCTATCTATATCCATTGCCGTCTCTACCACAATTCTATCTGAGCCAAACCGATCAGGCCTGGACACCGATCTCCTGTTCTACCTCATGACAGATTTCCTGGGACCAATCCGTAATTTGACGCTCATCTTCACCTTCAAGCATGACGCGCATCAAGTTTTCAGTCCCCGAATAGCGTACCAAAACACGGCCCTTGTCATTCAAACGTGTTTCTACCTCAGAGATAACCTTACAAACAGAATCCATGGATTCCAAAGGACGCTTTTCGCGAATTTTAACATTTTGAATCACCTGAGGAAGCTTGGTCACTACGGAGGCTAACTCAGATAAAGGCTTTCCGGTTTTCTTGACAATGGACAAAACCTGAAGAGCCGAAATCAAACCATCCCCGGTTGTACTGTAATCTAAAAACACCATATGGCCAGACTGCTCGCCTCCGACATTGTATCCATTTTGCTTCATCTCCTCGACGACATGACGATCCCCTACGGGCGTCTTCACAAGCTGGATACCGGCGGACTTCATGGCGATATCCAGGCCCATATTGCTCATAATAGTGGCCACCAGGGTGTCCTGTAATAAGGTCCCCTCCTCGTTGGCATGTACTGCCACTAGCCCCATGATAGGATCTCCGTCGACTTCGTTCCCCTTCTCATCGGCAAAAATAACGCGATCTGCATCACCATCCAGGGCAATCCCTAAGTCTGCATGTGACTTAATCACTTCTCTGCGCATATTCTCTGGATGCAAGGCGCCACAGCGGGAATTGATATTGATTCCGTTGGGATTACAACCGATAGGAATGACCTCTGCCCCAAGTTCTTGTAAAACTCCGGGTCCTACCTTATAAGCCGCTCCACAAGCGCAATCGACGACAATACGAAGACCGTCAAGAGTCATAGCCTTGGGGAAGCTGGACTTAAGAAACTCCATGTATCGTCCCACGGCGGTATCCATGCGAAATGCTTTTCCAACGTCGAGTGCCGTAGGGCGGATACTATCGATCTCACCCGATTCCACAAGACGCTCAATTTCAAGCTCAATCTCGTCGGACAGCTTAAATCCATCGGTTTGAAAAAACTTCAAGCCATTGTCCATATAGGGGTTATGTGAGGCCGAAATCATGATTCCCGCCGTCGCACGTAGACTGCGTGTGATAAACGCCACACCCGGAGTTGGCAAAGGCCCGGTATATAGAGCATCCATCCCCATGGAACAAATCCCGGCAACCAGGGCCGATTCGAGCATATAACCCGAAGTCCGGGTATCTTTTCCAATGACAATAGGATGGGTACGGGTGCCTCTGGCACTTAAAACATAAGCGGCAGCTCGACCAATACGAACCATCATTTCGACAGTCATCGGTTCCACATTGGCTTTACCGCGGATTCCATCTGTACCAAAGAGTTTTCTCACCCTGAAGCCTCACATTCCAGGAAGACCAAAAGCCCCCCAGTAGACCTGTTTCTAAAACATATAATTATATCCAAAACAGGGACAAAAAGCACTAAGAATCAAGGAGTCGCGGAATTCAAGGGTTCAAGGACGAATAGAAGAAAAGATGGATCCCCTGGCTTGACCAGGGGATCTACTTAAAAGGTCGAAAAGTTTGATCAAGCACGAATAATCGAATAGAAGAGGAAGATGGTCGTTTCTTAATTGCCTGAATTCTTGCTTTCGGTTATTGAAAAATGGACAACAGGACTCCGGCGGCTACGGCTGAACCGATGACCCCTGAGACATTGGGACCCATGGCGTGCATAAGGAGCTGATTTCCCGGGTCTTCACGCTGTCCCTCGCGACTGACCACACGCGCTGCCATGGGCACGGCTGAAACACCTGCGGCTCCAAGAATAGGGTTGATCACCAGCCCTGGAATACGATTTAAAGCCTTGGCCATCAGAATTCCAGTGGCTGTTCCCACCCCAAAAGCAAGCAACCCCAGAACCAAAATCCCCAGGGTTTCAGGCACTAAAAACTTGTCCGAAGCCAGTTTAGAACCTACGGACAGTCCTAAAAAAATGGTTACGATATTGATCAGTGAATTCTGGAGAGTATCAGAAAGTCGCTCGGCGACCTGCGATTCTCTGATGAGATTCCCAAACATCAAAGCTCCAACCAGGGGCGTGGCATTTGGGAGCAGGAGAATACAGAGCACGACAATGGTCACAGGAAAAAGAACCTTTTCGGTTCGCGAAACTGCGCGCATCTGCTGCATACGCACCTTGCGCTCCTCAACGGTTGTCATGAAACGAATGATAGGAGGTTGAATAATGGGCACCAGGGCCATATAAGAATAAGCAGCCACAGCAATGGCACCCAGTAGCTCAGGTGCCAGGCGCGAAGCCAAGAAAATAGCCGTGGGACCATCAGCTCCTCCAATAATACCAATAGCGGCGGCATCTGAGAGACTGAAATGAAAAACACTAGTGTATTGACTGAGACAAATGGCCCCAATAAGGGTTGTGAAGATTCCAAACTGAGCGGCCCCTCCAAGTAGAGCGGTCACAGGATTTGCCAGAAGAGGACCAAAATCCGTCAAGGCTCCCACGCCCATGAAAATCAATAAAGGGAAAAGACCGTTTTCAATCCCGAAATGATAGAGAATTCCAATCAACCCATCCGCTTCAGCAATCCCTGCGATGGGAATATTAGCCAATAACCCGCCAAAGCCAATGGGAAGCAGTAGCAGGGGCTCAAACCCATGCGCAATTCCCAGATAAAGCAGAAACAGACAAATCCCCATCATCATCACACGGCCCAAAGTGATATGAAAAGTCGATGTTGTCTTGCCTTTTCCCGATTTACCTTCCTCACCGGTTAGAAAAACCCAAAGCCCCGTGCTATGAATCAAATTAGAGATCATGTCCCCCAAAGTTCCCTGAACCTGTTGAGAGCTTGAATGTTTTTGAGGCTCGGAAGACGCGGCATGCAAACTAGCTCCCAAAAACAAATGGGCTAAAATCAAAGTTATCAGGATTCCTCGCGGCCCAAAGCTCATATTGCCACCGTAGCTAAAACGTGACCATCCTCAACTTTCTGACCCGAGCGAACCATTACCTCTAGGAGTCGACCAGCCACATGGGACTTAATCTCAATTTCCATTTTCATCGATTCAAGAATGACCAATACCTGTCCACTGGCAACCGACTCCCCTACAGAAACCGGCACTTTCATCACCGTTCCCGCAATTCCAGAGCGAATGGCTTCCCCATCGGATACCCCGGTGGGAACAATGGCGGAAACAGTGGCAGGTACCGGCTGTGGAGATACTGTGATGTCCTCTGTGCTTCCTTCCGAGACCTCCACATTGTACTTGCGTCCATCTACCATGACGGTATACAACTCAGGGGCAGATGAGGCAGGACTTGCCGCCGGGGAACTCACCGCAACAGGTTTTTGATCCGATTTCTTACGCACCTGAACTTCGGCCTCGCCTTTCAAAAAAACGATCCCCTTTTCTTTACAGGCAGCTACGATAAAGAGGTTTTCTTCATGGGTTGGCAAAGAGTTTTTGATCAGTTCCTTTTTTGCATGCGCCAGGCTCTTGGTTTCATCCTGATCGGCCAGATCCAGCGAATTTTTGCGAGTTGGCTCTAACTCCAATTGCTCTCTGGCCAGCTCCACGATTTTAGGATCA
This sequence comes from uncultured bacterium, assembly GCA_964600955.1. Lineage (GTDB taxonomy): Bacteria > Muiribacteriota > UBA6191 > UBA6191 > UBA6191 > CAZRLV01. The sequence goes on along the minus strand of CAZRLV010000063.1, from coordinate 8,203 downwards.
GGCTCCACAGGAGTTTTTCCAAAATACCCCAGGACCATCCTGCCATATCCATCTGCGATGCGCTCCCATGGGCCAAAAATGACATTATTAAAGGCTTGTTGAAAATAAAACTGCGATACCGGAGTAACCGATGTCGCGTAACCTCCGCGCTCCACTACTTCACGCATGGCCAAAATAACCGTCGGTAGTTTTTCAAGCATGCCGTTATCTCGCATCATTTGCGTGTTGGCAGTCAATGCCCCCCCAGGCATGGGAGAGAATGGAATGAGAGCGGATACCGCCAATGCCTCAGGTGGAATCTCGTAGTCTTTGAGAGCTTTTCTCAGAATATGCTCTGACTCAAGAACTTTTTCCATATCAATGGCCTGTCCCTCATGATTTCCGAGCACAAAATTTGTGCCCTTAATGGCATGGTGCATAGTCAGGAAATCTGGCTGTCCAGTACCTCCGCTTAGCGGTTCACGAGCGAGATCAATGCCCTCTGCACCGGCTTCAATTGCAGCCAGATAGCAAGCGATACTGACACCCGCCGTCTCATGGGTATGCACACGAATGGGTATAACCGAAGAGAGTAAACGACGTGCCACGGATATAGTGTCAAACATCTTGCGAGGACTGCTGGTCCCGCTGGCGTCTTTGAAACAAACCGACGTAAACGGGATTCCAGAATCAAGAATTTGCCTCAACACCTTTTCATAAAAGGCCACGTCATGGGCTCCACTGCATCCGGGAGGTAAATCCATAAGAGTAATAACAATCTCATGCTTAAGCCCGCTCTCTTCAATACAGCGACCACTGAAATCCAAATTATCGACGTCATTGAGGGCATCAAAATTGCGCACGGTTGTAATTCCGTGTTTTTTGAAAAGTTTCGCGTGCAGACGCACCACGTCACGACTGCCTGTATCAAGACCTACATAATTTACCCCTCGAGCCAGGGTTTGCAAGATGACCTTTTCCCCTACGGCCGCCCGAAAATCATCCATCATCTCAAAGGCATTTTCATTGAGATAAAAGAACAAAGACTGAAACCGAGCCCCTCCCCCTGCCTCAAAATGAAGAATTCCAGCATCGAGAGCCGACTGAATCGTGGGCATGAAATCCTTTCTCAAAACTCGTGCCCCAAACACACTCTGAAGTCCATCTCGATAGGATGTGTCCATGACCTCTATAATTTTTTTTCCCATAACCATCTCCTCGAAAAAAACTCTGAGTCAAGACCGGGTTGAGTTTCGATGTTTGCGCACCGCAGCCACAATAGCAGGGACAACACCCGGATCTTCCCCACCCTCTCCAGGTCCTGTTCCAGGACCAGACGCGGGCGGGGCTGGAAACCATTGACTTACAACCCAAGCCTGCACATAGAGAATAGCTACCATGAGAGAGAGGAACGCAAAAACCGTCCCCATGCCCAAAATCATGATTTTAGCGCCTTGAACAACTGGATCTGCAAGCATAGTTTTCTCAATAACCCTGATTAGTCCTTCATGCGTGAAGCTTCTTCAGTGGCCAAGACCCACCCTACAAGCTTTCCCACCGCGATGCCCTCGTTCCTCAACCAATAATCCTGCGTGCGCACAAAGCGTGAACTCGTATCCCCAGAAGGCAGGTTGTCCATTTCATGAAAAATCTTGTCAATCCTGCGCTTCCAGAGCGACAAATTAGTCTGCCTTAGATCCACCCATCCCTCGGATGCCCAGCGACTCAGGTTTTCAGAACTCATCTTCAAACTTTGCTTACCACGAAATTGAGGTACTTTAAGTTCTGGCCCCCGCAGTAAAGTCTCTCCGTCGCATAGCAAAATACCAATACCAACGGACAAAATCGAAGCCCGCGTCTCAATATCTTTACGAATAAACCGATCCACTTTCTCACAAAGCTGACCTTCGTCAATATCCCTCAAACCCTGCATGGTCTGACAAACCTTTTGCAGAACTTGAGCCTCAAACAAGAGCTTGGAAACCAGCGGCCCAATCAGCTCAAAACTTACGCTATCCGTTTGATGTTCGGACTCCAATTCTTTCAACCTCTGCAAGGCGGAACTACGTAAAATTCCAGCCCGGTAGGTCGGGCCCATCACCGAGGTATCCAAGGCATTAACAATATCGTAACCAGTATTGCCACCCCTAATTTCATAAACCACACTTTGGGCAATTTCTTCGGGTGTAATCAATTCCATCTGTCCTGAGGCCGAAATCGCCTCAAATTCACCTGTGGAAAAAATTCCGTTTTCTCCGGTATCAATATAGGCTGTCTCAAGGTTTCGACCTAGAGAGTGCCAACGACCGGAATCATGCGACTCTAAGTGGTCCCCCAGTCTGCTGGCACCTTCTGGCGGATAGTCAAAAAGCTCCAGGGGTTTTCCTTTTCGTTTGATTTCACCGTGCTCAATCCCCTTCCAGGCGATAACGGCTGCGGGCTTCACCTCTTTAATGATCGGTCCTCCAGGGGTACGCCCCATCAAGAAAAGCAAAAGAGTGTGGGCTCCGGCTACTGAAGATTTGCTAAGCAGCATTCTGGAGGGCTTTTCTTCGCTGTGTGTGTAGGGAAGGTTCAGGCCCATACCACCAGTGCCGCTTGTGCCAATCTTGAGGTAGATTCCAGTACCGGCCTCTCGCATAGCCTGGTAGAAAATCTGCACATGACGGATCAACTGTGGAACATAAAGGGTCCCCATCAGTTTTTCCACTTCAGAAATTAAGGCAGTCCCATCGCCGGGGGCCTCACGGAATTTATCAATCTCTGACTGGACTCGAAATCGCGCCGAATAAACGTCCTGGTAAGCCACCGCCGTGGCCGAATTGATACAATCCACTACAATATGCGGCTTATGTTCCAGAAGAAGCTGATAAAGTGCCGACGCACGCAAAACTTCAGGTGTCAGATTATCCAAAGCATCTGCGATTAACTGCGAACGCAGCTCTGGATCCTCAAGGAGCTTGGAGGGGGGATGATCCTTTAATTCATTACGCACAAATACATTACCCCAACTAGGAGTAAAAACTATTTGCTCATAGGCATTCGATAAAAACTGACTTGCCTTAAGGGCCTCATCCTTTGAAAGAGATGAAACAATAATTTCTCTGGGGTTTTCCTCGACTAATTTATGGCAAATCGCAAGACCTACCAGCCCGGCACCCCCCAGAACCAGAACCTTCTTTCCCTCAATTTCCATAATTTCTCCCAATCCCTGGAACCAGACCCAGGCTATCCGCAAGAAAAATCCAGCAAAAGCCTCAGAAATTAGGCCCTCAAACCCCAGTGCATAATAAAGCCAGCCCCCTAATTTTGCAACTGAGAGGGCTAATGGCAAACAGGATTAGAGTTCACAGAAGATTATCCGCGTCCACCATGATTTTCAGACGTGAATCATGGGTGCAGCGGAATTCTTTTCTGAGATTATAGAGCTTCGACCACAGGGTGGAGTTCTCAGCAGCCTTCAGAATACAACGATAGCGGTAACGACCCTCGATTTTCTCAATGGGGGATTTCTGTGGAGAATGCATTTCCAGAAAACTATCTTTGGGAAGGGCTTCGCGCATACCCTCATAGAACCGCTGTAGGTTTTTCTCGGCCTTGCTAGCCACGGGACTGGTAGACAGAATATGAATCAGACAGGCAAAAGGCGGAAAATTGAGCGACTTTCTTAGGGCCAACTCATTCTCCAGAAATCCGGGCAGATCATAGTCAAGCACCCTTTGGTAAATCTCGTTTTCAGGGGTATAAGTCTGCAGGACGACCTCTCCTGGCTGAACACTTCTCCCTGAGCGACCGGCAATCTGCACAAAAAGCTGAAAAGCCCTCTCATTTGCCGAGTAATCCCCCATTTTTACCAGGGAATCCGGGTTCAAAATTCCGATCAAGGTGACATCCTTGAAGTCCAAGCCCTTAGAGATCATCTGGGTTCCGATCAGAACCTGGATCTCCTTACGCCGCATGCGCTCCAGGGTATACTCCAAAGCTCCGGCATGTCGGGTTACATCTGTGTCCAAACGGGCATATTTCACCCACGGAAACTCTTTTTTAAAATAGGCTTCAACTTTTTGCGTCCCTAGGCCAAAACATTTGATAGCCTGAGACGAACAATCCGGGCAGACCGCTGGCATAGGTTCACGATACGAGCAATAATGACAGTGGAGCTCCTGGCCCGTGTGAAAGGTTAACGAAACTTTGCAATACTTGCATTCCAAGACATTTGAGCAGCTACGACACATCACAAAGCTGGAATGACCCCGGCGGTTTACGAATAGGATTGCCTGATTACCTTTTCTTAGCTCTCGAATGAGCCGATCTTTTAAAACCGTGGAAAAAATCGAGCGATTGCGTTGCCGGTAATCATTTTTTAAATCCACAAGCTCAACGGCGGGCAATTCATTTTGATTGAAACGTTCAGGCATGGAAAATACCTTAAACTGCCCCTTTCGAATCCGATGCCAACTCATTAGACTTGGAGTTGCAGAACCCAAAACAAGGTTGGCACCATAGAGCCGGTTCATTTCAATTGCAACCCTTCTTGCGTCGTAGAGAGGGCTTGTGTCCTGTTTATACGAGGGCTCACCTTCCTCATCAATTAAAATCAAACCCAAGTTATGCACAGGTGCAAATAGGGCCGAACGCGCTCCGATTACGATCCTTTTGGAGCCCTCACTCAGGGCCCTCCAGTTTAAATAACGCTCCCGATCCGAAATTCCTGAATGGTGAACCGCTACCAGAGAGGGGAAACGCTCGGTAAATACCCTGCGAAACTGTGGTGTCAAAGAGATTTCAGGGACAAGAAAAATCACTCCTTCCCCACGGGAAAGGGCTTCGGCTACCAATTGTAAATAAACTTCGGTTTTCCCCGATCCTGTAACTCCATGCAAATAGGAAATTCCCCCGCGATTGGCTGATATTCCCTTCAGGGCTGCATCTTGCTGGGCTGTCAGGGCAGGAAAAGCTTCAGGTCCATGTACATATTGGCGAAATGATGCCCTCTGGGACGAAAAAACTGCCTTGGATTCCAACCAACCTTTAGCAACCGCCTCGCGAATCAGACCTGCACTCAACCCCGACACCTCTTGGAGTCTCTGCCTCGTCATAGACTCGACCCCTGCTAAAGAAGTCTGAACCAGCCCCCGGCGCATTCCTGACTTGCGTCTGGGAATCTCCTCTAGAACTTCTTCAATCGGCCCTGTCAGAGCAAACCGCTTCTCCAGAGGAGGTCGATAACGAGAGTAAAACAAAGAAGCGACCTCGCCCATGGGAACCATGTAAAACGAAGACATCCACTCCATCAATTGCAAAGCACCTGATTGAAGCAGACAGACAGGTTCCAAAACAGAATGAATCGGCTTGAGCCTTAAATCCCCTGGTTCACCCTCATCCACATCACTGACAATCCCTAGAAGTTTCTGACGCCCAAAGGGCACCTCCACACGACTCCCTGAAAAAATACAATCCCGAAACTCAGGGGGTACTTCATAGCTATAACCCTGATATACAGGACGCGGAATAAGCACCTCAACAATCATGATTCAGACCAAGAGGCTCACGAAAAGACGGACAATTCCTAAGCAGAAAAGAAAGAAAATGCCAAAACCCCCAAGGAACTATACCAAAGGATCCGTTTTTACGCCAGTTTTGTCTGAAAAGTCGAGCAAGAAGAAGAGGAACCACGAAAAACACGAAAAGGCACGAAAGGTTGAAGAAAAAAAGAGAAGAGAAGATGGATTCCCCGGTCAAGCCGGAGTATGGCGATATCTATAGCCTTTCTTTAAATTCTAGACTTGGGGGTCTTCAGATTCAGTGGACTCTGTGCCCTTGGCATCATCAATCAATGCCTGTGCGATTTCAGCTTCTTCGGATTCGGTGGGCTCTTCGGTCATGGTGAATTCCAGATCATTGGAGTCAATCTCTCGAATAGCGAGGACGATATCCTTTTCGCGCATATTGCGCTCGACCTTGGGCTCAACCCCGGCCCTCAGTCTTTGGACCCGATTGAAAATCAAATGAGCCAGGTTAAACTTTCCGCCCAACTCTTTTTGCACCTTGTCAATATTGAATTTAATCACTAGCGGCCCTTTCTATCACCAAAACTTGGAACGTCGAGGGTATCATATAGAGACTCTATACACAAGCGCGACACCTTATTTTTTTCACATAATACAATTGCCCGCAACTCGGTCAATGCCTGCTCTAGTCGATCATTTAAAACCAGATAATCATAGGCTTTGATGCTCTCTAACTCTGAAACAGCATTTTGGATCCGCGTTTCAATCACCTTTTCAGAATCGGTGGCCCTTCCCCGCAACCGCTGTCCAAGAACTGTAAAATTTGGGGGACATACAAAAACCAAAACTGCGTCTTGATGCCGGGCCTTTACCTGTAAACCGCCTTGAACATCAATTTCAAGCAGAACATTTCGCCCCTCGCGCAAAAGCTTTTCAACCTCACCCTGGGGACTGCCATAATAGTTCCCATGAACCTTAGCCCACTCTAGGTACACCCCCTGGTCTAGTTTATCTTCAAATTGTTTTTGGGTTAGAAAAACATATTCACGTCCATCTTCTTCGGTACGACGACGCGGTCGCGAAGTATGCGACACTACCAGTCCAAAGCTTAGTTCCTCAAACTCCAGAAGCCGCTGACAAAGAGTGGATTTTCCGCAACCGGATGGGCCGGATATGACCATCAAAAATCCGGGGCAGAGAGGTTTGCCCGTATTCACAGTGAACCTTCCTAAGCCTGACTACTCTTCAGGCTCGTCTTCAAGTTCATGATCATCATGTGCCATGGCCTCGCGGTTGGATAAACGTGAAGAAATGGTTTCCGGGTTAATCGCTGAAAGAACAACATGCTCCGAGTCCATGACAATGATGGCCCGCGTTTTTCGCCCATAGGTCGCATCAACCAGCTTACCCTTATCTTTGGCCACCTCTTTGATCCGCTTTACCGGGGCTGATCCAGGAGAAATAACGCTGATAATTCGATTAGCAATGACAAAGTTTCCAAATCCAATACTCAATAGTCTCAGTCTCATACAGTTTTCCTTTTCGCCCCTAACCTCTGATGGGTGGCGGGCTTATTCCAGATTTTGAACCTGCTCTCGGAATCGCTCGAGAGAGGACTTCATTTCAATCACATGCTCAAGGATTTCCAGCCGGGATGATTTAGACCCGATGGTATTGATTTCGCGATGAGCCTCCTGACAAAGGAAGTTCAGTTTTTTTCCGCAGGTTTTCCCAAGCAGCAAAGAGGACATGGAATCGAGATGGCTTCTCAAACGCACAATTTCTTCCTCCACATCCATGCGCTCCATTAAATATGCAATCTCAGTATAAAGACGAGCCTCGTCCAGGTCTTCGGTCTCAATCTGCTGTATTTTCTTGCGCAGCCTGGCATCAGTTTCTTCTTTGATCAATCCGCGTTGAAGCTCAATTTTTTCCAGCTCTGATCGAATCTCATCGGCGTAGGAAACCAGCTTTTGGCAGAGGAAGTCCCCCTCCTTTTCGCGAGCAAGGTCGAAACTGTCCATCAAGGTTTCAAGAGCCTTGCGGACATGGGGCTTGAAATCCTCAATCCAGTCCTGCTCTTCCACCTCAAAAAGAACTCCGGGAAGATTAAAAAGTTCGCGGGCCCCCATTTCTGAATCCAGATGAAGGTCATCCTTAAACTCCCGCGCTATATTCAAGTAATGCTCTACCTGAGTTTTATTAATCCGGTAGGAGTTTACAGAAGAACCTAAGTTTCCACGCAGAGATAAAGAGATCTTCCCCCGCTGAACTCTGGGCTCAACCAGTTCCCGAAAAAGTTGCTCCATTTCCATAGAATGCACAGGAAGATGAACCTGAACCTCACGATAACGATGATTCAGAGACTTAATTTCAAGTGTAAATACAGCTCCGCGATATTCCAGGGACTCCTTTGCAAAAGCGGTCATGGATTTGCCCATCAGGCAACGGCCTTTCGCTTTGAATCCCCTCCAGCCATGCGCTCGCCCCGTTTTTGTGCCTTTTCATAGTCTTCCGGTAAAAACGCTAGATCCAAAACATCTGAAATCTCACGCACAATATGAAAATTGACCTTCTTTTTAATCTCACGCGGTATTTCCTCAAGGTCTTTTTCATTTTCCTTACAAAGGATAATATCCTTGATGCCCACTGGATAGGCTGCAAGATACTTATCCTTGACGCCGCCAATGGGTAGTACTCTGCCTTTGAGTGAA
>CAZRLV010000062.1:0-13125 GCA_964600955.1 uncultured bacterium | reverse complement strand
AGAGTCCAAGAAGAAAGCACATATCGTCATTCTTAAAGAAGTGAAGTTGCGTCCAAAAATCGGCCAACACGATCTTGAAGTGAAGAAAAGACATATGACGGAGTTTTTGGACGCCGGAAACAAGGTAAAAGTGACAATGATGTTTCGAGGTCGCGAGATGGCTTATACCAATCTTGGAAAAGACATACTGGATAAGCTGGTTCTTGACTTTCAAGAGTTGGCTGACCCTGAGACCGAGGCTAAAATGGAACGCAGGAATATGTTTTTAATCTTAGCGCCCAAGCGTAAGGACTAAAGCTGATTCCTACTGTGAATGTGAGGTTATGATATGCCAAAAATGAAATCAAAAAGCTCAGCAAAAAAACGGTTTTTCCCATTAAAGTCTGGAAAAGTCAAACGAGGAAAATGCAATATGCGCCACAACTTGGGCTGCAAGGGGACCACCCAAAAGAGAAATCTTAGACAGGGTGGATTCGTGTCTGAAGCTGTGGCTAAGGCAGTCAAAGTTATGCTTCCCTATGGAGCATAATTCCTTAGAAAAATAAATGCATAGACAAGGGTGGGTGATCGCGTTGGCGCTCGACTCACTCAAAGCAGGAGGTTTAACATGAGAGTAAAAGGCGGACCCGCTTCACGGGCCAGAAAAAAAACTATACTCAAGCGCGCCAAGGGTTTCCGAGGAACGCGCAATAATCTCTATCGACGAGCCAATGAGGCTGTAATGCGGGCTGGCCGCCATGCCTACCGCGACCGAAAATGTAAAAAGCGTGAGTTTCGTGCCTTATGGATTACACGCATTAACGCAGCGGTCAGAGAACTCGGGTTTTCTTATAGCCGTTTCATGTGTGCCATGAAAAAGGCTGAGATTGAACTTGACCGCAAAATTCTGGCGGAGTTGGCTGTTAATGATAAAGAGGAATTCTCCAAAATCGTTGAACGAGTCATGAGTGCAGCCTAGTAGGAGAAGGGGTTAAGACTGACCAATTCGCCACTATACTTTGACTGTAATGCCACGCACCCCATCTTACCGGAGGTAGAACAAGCTCTTATCGAGGGCATGAAGCTCTACGGGAATCCCTCTTCAGTACATTCCCTGGGACGATCGGTAAAGGGGTTGATTGAAGAAGCCCGCGAGGAAATCGCAGACTATCTGGGTGTTAGTCATAAGGAGATCTATTTTACTTCGGGCGGCACAGAGTCTAACCACCTGGCCCTACGAGGTTATGCGCATCTGCATGGCAGTCCTGAGAAATCTATTCTTTACTGCGGTGTTGAGCATTCGAGCGTCTTGGGTGCTCTTTCAATTCTAGAGTCCGACGGATTCAGCCTGGTAAAAATACCAGTAGATTCCAACGGAGTTCCGGACCTTGCTCGAATTGAAGCCGAACTCCCCGGAGCTTTCCTGGCTACATTTATGTCCGTTAATAACGAGACCGGTGTGAAACTACCTCTGGCTGCAATCAGTGATCTTTGCACCAGCCATGATGTCTGTTTGCATACAGACCGGGTTCAGGAGCTAGGGAAGGGATCTATTAGTCTTGATGGGGTTTCCATGGCTAGCTTTAGCGGCCACAAAATTGGGGCAGCCAAAGGCATTGGCGTGCTTTATAAAGTAGCGGGTATTGAAATCAAGCCGTTATTGGCAGGCGGCTCTCAAGAGAAATCTCTGCGGGCTGGAACCGAAAATATTTGGGGGATTCTTTCTCTGCAGGCTGCTATTGCGGTCCTCAAGGAAAAATCTTGGGAGAAGCAAGCCAATGAGATTCGCGAGTATTTTGAAACAGCCGTGCTTGAGGCTATCCCAAACCTTCGTATTAACGGGAGTACCGTAGAGCGGGTCGGCAACACAAGCAATATTACATTTCTCAACTGCGAAGGTGAAAGCCTGCTATTCTCTCTAGATATGAAAGGTTGTTGTGTTTCCATGGGGTCTGCCTGTGCATCGGGAGCTGTGGAGCCATCCCATGTTCTTCTTGAGATGGGAATGCCTGCTGATGAGGCCAAGTCGACCTTGCGCATTAGCTTTGGACGTTGCAATGATCGAAGCCAGGCTGATGGCTTAATTCGCACTCTGGTAGAGGTTATCCCAAGACTGCGTAAAAAGAGATAATATGACGAGGCAGCCAGCCGTTGTTTGCGCCATGAGCGGAGGCGTGGATTCTTCCGTAGCCGCCTATATTCTAAAGCAACAGGGATATCGTGTCATGGGCGTGACCATGAAAACCTATTCCGGCGGCGTTTCTACACGACGAAAAACCTGTTGTGGGATTGACGATATAGATGATGCTCGCAGAGTCGCGGATCAATTGGACATTCCCTTTATGGCGCTGGATGTTGAACAGGCTTTTCAGGATTCCGTGATTGAAAACTTCAAAAATGAATACCTACGGGGTCGTACTCCCAATCCTTGCATTGTATGCAATACCGAGATGAAATTCGGTCATTTGCTTGAGGTCGCCGATGATCTTGATGCTGAGTTCGTAGCCACAGGTCATTATGCTCGGATTTTTAATAAAAAGGGTCGTTTCTGTCTGGCGCGTGGTCGCGATGAAAAAAAGGATCAGACCTATGCCCTTTACAATCTCAGTCAAGATCAGCTAGCCAGGACACTTTTTCCTTTGGCTAATTTCACCAAGGATGAGATTCGAAAAATGGCCCTTGAGCAAGGATTTCGCCGCGTGGCCGCCAAGCCGGACTCTCAGGAAATCTGTTTTGTAGACAAAGATTATCGTGATTTCCTAAATTCAGTTTCCGACCAACCGCAGGAGCCGGGTCGACTTGTTAACACCAAAGGTGAGATTCTGGGTGAGCATCAGGGGATCGCTGGATTCACCATTGGTCAAAGAAAAGGACTTGGTATTTCCATGCCCTCCAAGTCCTATGTCACTGAGATAAACGCTGAAACTAAGGAAGTGCGTATTGGGAGTCGCGAGAATCTTCTTAGATCCAAATTAACAACCTCCAAACTCAATTGGGTCAGTATGTTGCCTACTCAACAGGAGTTTCAAGCCGATGTGAAAATCCGTTATCTTCACAGTCCAGTTCCGGCCAAAGTTCGGGTTGGAGACGATGGAAAGTCTGAGGTTCATTTTATGAAACCCGAGGAAGGCCTTACACCCGGCCAGTCGGCTGTGTTCTATGATGGTGATTTGGTTCTGGCCGGAGGAATCATCGAACAATGTTATTGAACGGCGGGTTTTTAATTCAGCAGAGAATTCGGCTGGCTCAAAGCTCAACCCCGCTATCGGGCCTACGCGAAGGTCAGAAAATTCTTACCCTGCGCTCGGATAAAATCCTGGCGGCGGAACCCGTAGCTTCCATGGTTTTGCACAAAAATCCGGTGGGATTGGTAGATCTTAGCCTTTCCCAGTCCACAAGGCTTTGCTGTGAGAGCAAAGCAGAGATCTACTCGCGTCCGGACTTTCATGAGAAAAAGCGCTTGATTTGCCTGGTGGATTGCGAGGGGTTGGGATTGGGGCTTGTGGAGCTTCTCGGATTTCCACCCTTTTTACAGGATACACCACTTTTTTTTGGAAAACATCGCGGCTCTGCCTGGGCCTGGCAAAAGTTCTGGGTTCTTGAGACCCAGCAAGGTGCCAAAGAAAGCTATCTGAGTCTACAAAAACTCTCTCTTAGTTACGGGCTCCCCGTTCTGTTCCCGGCATCTTTCCAGGGGCAATCACTTGGGGTTGAGCTTCAAAGAGATCTACTGAGTCTCAGTTCAAGAGAAGAAACATTTCAGCGGCTTGAATCAGACTACCCCATCACTGAGATACCCGATTTCATTTCTGTAAACGCCTTTTTATATACTGGGACTCCGGTCTTTGGTTTTTATCTTTTAGATGATGCCATGCCCGCATCTGAAGATCACAGCAAGCTCTATATTTTAAGAACCCAGGGAGGCTCAGAAACAAGATCAGATCTCAGACCCGCATCGGATCATCTGCTGGCTCATCGCCAGGGATTTAGCTCCGAGAAAGAAATCCAGGATTTCTGGCATGAAAGGTATCAGGACCAGGAGTCCTGTCTGCTTCCCAGGGTCCGTAAAAACGCCAGACTTTATTCGCGAATGCACGCAGGTCGCCTGTTTCGTGGATTAAAAATCCTGGGTCTGAAGAACCAGCAGGTTACAGACCTGAATTTTCTTGAGAAGTTGGACTGCAAAGGTGAGGGTAAAACTTGTGTTTCACTTAGGCTTACTCAACAGGGAACCGGATTTGTGCAAAGGGTAGCGGTTGCTCTCAGGGGAGTAGAAGAGTAAACTGATCGCTCTATGGACGCAGGCAAGAGAATTAAATCAGCGGTATTTCCGGCAGCAGGATTAGGTACCCGCTTTCTTCCAGCAACCAAGGCACAACCCAAAGAAATGCTGCCCTTGGTGGATAAACCCATGATTCAATACGTTGTGGAAGAAGCCAGGGCTTCGGGTATTGAGCATATTGTTCTGATTACGGGTCGTGGTAAAAACGCCATTGAAGATCATTTTGATCTATCCATAGAGCTTGAAAAAAATCTTGAAGAGAAGCAAAAACATGAACTTTTGGAAGAGGTCCGCTCCATTGCGCACATGATGACTGTGTCTTATGTCAGGCAAAAAGAACCTCTGGGACTGGGACATGCCATACTTTGCGCCAAGCCTTTGATTGGCTCTGAGCCCTTTGCCGTGTTTCTGGGGGATGATATTGTCGACTCTGAAGTCCCGTGCATGGCTCAGATGATGCGCGCCTATAAAGAAACGGGCTCCTCAATTCTGGCTGTAGAACAAGTTCCTATGGAGGAGGTCTCCAGTTATGGAGTGATGGATGGTAGCCCTGCCGGGAATCGACTGCATGAAATCTCGTCTCTGGTGGAGAAACCAGCAAAAGAAGAGGCTCCCTCTAATTTGGCCATCATTGGCCGCTATATTCTCCCCCCTGGGATTTTTCCCATCCTTGAGAAAACAAAGCCCGGAAAGGGTGGCGAGATTCAGCTGACAGATGCTCTAAAAACCCTTCTGGAGTCTCAAAAAATCTACGGCTATGAATTTGAAGGAACCCGCTACGACACAGGCAATAAGCTAGGCTTTCTAAAAGCAACCGTAGAATTCGCCCTAAAAAGACCCGAACTAGGCCAAAAGTTCAGGGAATATTTGAAGAGTCTAAGTCTTTGAAAAAAGAAACGACCATTAATTCGGCTCAGGCATGCCTGACACCCTGCGATGATCCGGTGGAAATTTCCTTCTCATCTTGAGCTCTGGCTCCTTGATTTTTGTCATCCTATGGATCCCCTGGTCAAGCCATAGGATGACAGATGGGAACAATCTTCTTCTCTTTCTCCTGACTTCTGGGTTCTGTCTCCTGTCTTCTCATCTAGTTCTTTAGTTCCGACAGTCCCCTTGGTTCCTTCCTCGTCTTTCAATATCCTTCTCCGGCGGCGGGTAGAGTTTGAACAGCCCCGAGTAGATCCCCGCAACCCTCGATTTTCTGATAGGCCTTGATCGTGTTTTGCATAAGCATGGTAATGGTCATGGGACCTACTCCGCCAGGCACCGGAGAGATTGCCTTGCAAAAAGGAGAAGACTTGAGATCATTAAAATCAATGTCCCCGCAGATCGTTCCATCCGGGAGTCGATTGATCCCGACATCCACCATAACGCAATCACGACCAAGATGGCTTGAATTAATCAGTCGCGGGGCACCGGCAGCCGTCACTAAGATATCTGCGTTTTTAATATGCTCACTCAGATCACGGGTCTCAGTGTGGCAAACCGTAACCGTGGCATGTTCCAGGAAAAAAAGCTGGGCCAGAGGTCGCCCCACAACATTGGATTTTCCTACGATAACGACATTAGACCCCAGAATAGGTACCTGATACTCCCTTAAAAGTCGAATCACTCCCAAGGGTGTGCAGGGGGCCAGGGTATCCAGGCCCAGACAAACTCGTCCCACACTGGTTGGATGGAATCCATCCACATCCTTTTGAGGGGAAATTTCACTTAGATGTTCGATGGCATGTAGATGCTCAGGCAACGGGAGTTGAAGTAAAATTCCATGGATATCCTCGCGCCTGTTAAGAGAATCGATACAGGCTGAGAGCTTTTTGGAATCGATATTCTTATCAAAGGTGAATTGCTCTGACTTAAAACCGAGCCGAGTCGCTATTTTTTGCTTACTGGCTACATAGATTTCTGAAGCAGGATCACTCCCACAAAGAATCACAGCCAACCCGGGGGGCTTGGTGATAGCTTTCAAGCTATGCTTGAGTTCCAGTCGAATAGATTTGGCCAGAGCCTTACCGTTTAATAAAAGCATTCTTCCCCCAAATAATAGCATTTATTGGACTTTTTTGTTAACTACGGCTAAACTCCAGTCTGCTATGTCGAGTACAAATATCAATCTTACAGCTGGTATGAATGAAGCACAGGCAGAAGCCGTCACCCATGTTGACGGTCCTGTTCTGATTCTGGCCGGAGCCGGGTCTGGAAAAACCCGTGTCATAACCCATCGTCTGGCTTATTTAGTCTATGAGATGGGTGTTGATCCCGGGAATATTCTGGCGGTTACCTTTACCAATAAAGCGGCCTCTGAAATGAAAGAAAGAGTGCTCAGCCTTCTTGGAGGTCAAGCCCGTGGACTATGGGTTACGACCTTTCACGCCATGGGTTCTCGAATTTTGCGCAAACATGCATCCCTGCTGGGATTTACCGAAAAGCTGAGCATCTATTCAACTTCGGATCAAACTGCTTTAATCAAACGCCTTGTAAATGATGCCGGCTTGGATGTGAAAAGGTTCACCCCTAAATCCGTGCTGGGTCAAATCTCGTTATGGAAGCAGGATATGCGCGTTCCAGCCGACTTAGCTGACCCTGGGAATGACCAGAGAATTGTTTCAATTTATGGCAGCTATCAAGAGGAACTCAGACATTCAAGTGCCATGGATTTCGATGATCTTCTCTTTTATCTGATCCAACTTTTCAGGGACAATGAAGATGTGCTCCAAAGCTACCAGAATCTCTTTCAGTACATTATGGTCGATGAATTTCAGGATACCAACCCCATCCAGTATAAGATTATTCGTATGCTATCTCAGGAGCATCGAAATATTTGCGTTGTCGGTGATGAAGACCAGAGTATCTACTCCTGGAGAGGTGCGGATATTCGCAATATTTTAAACTTTTCAG
This sequence comes from uncultured bacterium, assembly GCA_964600955.1. Taxonomy (GTDB): domain Bacteria; phylum Muiribacteriota; class UBA6191; order UBA6191; family UBA6191; genus CAZRLV01. The sequence continues at coordinate 5,966 of CAZRLV010000062.1, read as the reverse complement.
ACGACTATTCAACCCTGGAAGCTCCGGTGAAGAGCTTTCAGCTTCGTGTCAATTATCGCTGTCCGCGCCCTTGTCTTGAAGCCGCTAATCTTCTGATTGAAAATAATTCGCAAAGAGCCAAAAATAAAATGAAACTCATCTCCCATAAAGGAGGTGAGGGCTCCATTCCTTATGTTGTCATGGAGAATTATATTGAAGAGGCCAGAGAGGTCGTCAGAGACATGCAACGTCTGAACTCAGAGGGGGTGGGTTTTTCTAAAATGACCCTCCTTTACAGGACGCATGCTCAGTCCAGAGTTTTTGAGCAGGAGTTTATTCGATCTGGAATTCCCTACCAGATCTTTGGAAACGTGCGCTTTTTTGAGCGCTTGGAAATTAAGGAGATTCTGGCCTATTTGTCCTTACTACATAACCCGTTGGATGCCACGGCGCTTTATCGTGTTCTCAATGTTCCGCCGCAAGGTATCGGTCCGACTTCCCTCAAAAAGTTGAGATCTTTTTCATCAAATCATAGTGTGGCACCGCTTCTGGCACTGGATGGGATCGACACCGTGGGTCCTCGGGCACAAAAGCCCATGAAAGCATTTTATGAATTCTATTCTGAGCTAAAGCAGGACCTGGAGGCTGGAGCAACTCTGGTTGAATTGACCACACGGGTCCTCAAGGATACGGGCTATTTGGAGTGGAGACAGAAAAAGGATGAGGAAGACCGCATTGAAAACATTCAGGAACTTCTTAGCAATATAGCTGAATATGAAAACAATGATCCTGAGCCCAGTTTGGAGGGATTTCTGGAAAAGGCGGCCTTGATTACAGCTATCGATGATTTTGAAGAGGCTGCCGGTTCAGTGACATTGATGACGCTGCATAATGCCAAAGGACTGGAGTTTGATTACGTCTTTATGGTGGGACTGGAAGAGGGGCTTCTTCCTCATAAAAACTCTCTGGAAGATCCCATGCGCCTTGAGGAGGAAAGAAGACTTTGCTATGTAGGGATTACGCGTACCATGCGTGAACTCTATTTCTATGCATCCAGATTACGCATGATCTACGGAGAGGAATCCTATCAAATCCCCTCACGTTTCCTAAGAGAAATAGGAGACAAGTTTTTGTTGAAAATATGAAACCTGGGAAGCAGAGGGAGCAAAGGAATCAGAGGAATTGATCGAGAGAAGGAACTAGAGGATGATGAGAAGACAGGAGAAAGAGAAGAAGATGGTTCCCATCTGTCATCCTACGGCTTGACCTGGGGGTCCATCTTTTCTCCCCCTTGACAGTTTCTGTCTTTCTCTTACACTTGTGGGCTGACTGAAAAAGGGGGGGATCCTATGAAATTGCGACTTTTAATACTACTTAGCGTCCTGTTTACGTCTCTAGGGTTTGCCAAAAGCAAGTCCTATGTAACACGCAATGGGTATTCCCATCTGCCTGGACAATCGGGGTCTTATTATCAACCTCCGGCTGAAACGGGGATGATTCAGCGTTATCTCTACGCTACCTTTCAGCAGGGTTACACCCAGGGAAACCTCAGGGTTAATCTTCAAAACACCAGCTTTCTTTATGAGCCGCTGGTAAAAATGTCCAGTCTTGTGCTATCAGATCCGGGTCAGTCCAAGCTGGACATCTATTTTCCCCAGGATCGAAACTACCGGGTGCATACCATGCAGCTTTCCATCCTGGAAAGACTCTATGCGAGTCAGATTGGCCGCCTGCGCATTACCATGAACGGACGTAATGTCATTGCACATCATAGCCCGCGCTTCTATCGCCGATTTGATGAGACTACCTGGGATATTTCTGGGTTTTTCGTTCCTGGCCTTAATCACTTGCAACTCGAACTTGAGGATAATGGGGGTGGCCTGGCCCTACTGGGTGTCAAGATTGAAACTCGCGAAAGCCGCCAAAATGCAGGACAAGATCATTACGCGAATCTGCAATTGGTAAATCGATTGTTTCGGCGTTACCACCAGCGATTTCCCACCCCTGAGGAAAGCTCCTATTACGTTGATCTACTCAATAGGGGAGTGACAAGTCGAACTGAAATCAGCCGTATGATTCGCGATCTCTCGCAAAACCTGGACGAGTACGAGTCTCTGGTGGCAGACTATTTTTTAAGGTATGCCAGACGCCCGGCCCGGCCAGATGAGCTGAAACGCCACGCGGATAATTTACGTTCCGGTCAAATCAATCTACCCCAGCTCAAGTCGATTCTTGAGCGTCTGGCCGGCACCGACCCGGTTGAAGGTGTCGAACAACGGATCTCACGCTTATTCAGAGAGTTAATTCAGCGCTCTCCTACCAATGAGGAACTGCGTTATTACAGTGAAAAAATTCGCCAGGGCTTACTATCCTGGGAGCAGATTCGTCATGAGGTTTTACTTTTACGAGATGATTCCGTTCCTGGGTTTGGACTCTCTCGCAATGAAATTTTGGCCTTGCGCTTCGTAGATCGTGAATTGACCCCCTCGTTTTGGGCCAAACTTAGGGTAACCCCAAAGCATCTCTTACAGGTTTTGCTACGACGAGCACAGTACATGCAAATGAACGGATCTACCCCCAGAATCAAAACCGTTGCCGGCCAGATTTTTCTACAGATCAAAACTTTGTATCCAAGTTTGAGTTATTGAAAAAATCAAGAATCAGAGGATGAGGAGAGGCTCTAAGGCTTATAGGTAAAGAAAAGGTGGATCCTGAATCAAGTTCAGGATGACGCGCTGGTACTTTTCCCATTCCACTGACTCAATTGGTTTCAGTGGTTCCATGGTTTCCTCTTAGCCTTTCAACCTTTCGTGTTTTTCGTGCCTTTCGTGGTTAAACTCTTCCTCTCCCTCTTCTTCCCATCTATTTTTTCCCTTCAAAAAATGATAGAATCTGCCCCTCTAAAAACCGGTAAAAAGAGAGGAAACTCATGGATATCGAATTGACCGAAGATCAGAAAATGATCCAGGAGTCCGCCCGGGACTTCGCTCGAAAAACTATTCAGCCCATAGCCAGAGAATTGGATGAGACTCAGGAGTTTCCTGTCGATCTCCTTAAGCAACTAGCAGAGATGGGCTTCATGGGTGTAGCTGTTCCAGATGAACTTGGCGGTTCAGGCCTGGATTATGTGTCCTACTGCCTGATTATGGAAGAAATTGCTCGCTACTGTGGCAGTTCCAGCGTTATTGTCAGTGTCAATAATTCTCTGGCCTGTGAACCCCTTTTGCAGTATGGAACAGACGAACAAAAGCAGAAGGTTCTAACTCCCCTGGCTTCGGGTTCGAAACTGGGTTGTTTTGCCTTAACCGAGCCCAATTCAGGCTCGGATTGCGCGTCTATGAAAACTCGCGCTATTCAGGATGGTGACGACTGGATCATTAGCGGCGCTAAGATTTTTATTACCTGTGGAACGCATGCCGACACATCCATTGTTTTTACTTCAACCGATCCTCAGGCAGGAAATCGGGGTATAACCGCCTTTATCATCGATAAAAACACTCCCGGATATAGCTCTAAATCAATGCACGGAAAAATGGGAATCCGTGCCAGTGGTCTTGCTGAACTGGTTTTTGAGGATATGCGTGTTCCCGATTCATGTCGTCTCGGAGAGGTCAATAAAGGGTTCAAGATTGCCATGACAACCCTAAACGCGGGTCGAATTGGAATTGCCGCTCAGGCTATTGGTATTTCCAGAGGAGCCATGGAAGATTCTGCACAATACGCTAATGAGCGCATTCAATTTGGACAACCCATAGCTCGTTTTCAGGCTATTCAGTTCATGTTGGCAGACATGGACGCGCGCATTGACGCATCGCGCTTGCTGACCCTAAAAGCCTGCTCAGAAAAGGACCGGGGACAAAATTACAGCACTTCCTCGGCTATGGCAAAACTCATTGCAGGAGAAACAGCTTCGTGGGTTACTAATAAAGCCGTTCAGATTCATGGAGGCTATGGTTATATCAAGGAGTACGATGTAGAGCGTTATTTCCGAGATGCCCGCATCACGGAAATATACGAGGGCACATCTGAGATTCAAAAAGTAATTATTGCCAAGGAATTGGTAGGGTGAAGAGAAGGGGCTTTAGGCTGAAGGCTTCAAGGCTGTGAGGTAGGAGAACGGGGAGAGAAAGATGAAGATATTTATTTGTTGTAAGCAGGTTCCTGATGTGGCTATGCCCTTTCAGATTCGTGATGGAGCCCTGGTCACCGAAGGGCTCAACTATGTATTGAATGCCTATGATGCCTCTTCGGTGGAGGAGGCTCTGGTCATCAAGGAAGCCGTTGAAGCTGAAATTTCCCTCGTATTGATGGGCCCTGACAAAGGTAAGGAAGCTCTTCGAAAGGGATTGGCCATGGGGGCGGATCAAGCATTTCACCTCTGTGATGACGCCTTTGCAGGCTCTGATTCTCATGTAGCGGCGGCTGTCTTAGCTAGTTTCTTTAAAGATCGTTAAGTCGATCTTATTCTTTGTGGAAAGCAGTCCCAGGATATGGACATGGGGCTAACGGGTGGAATTTTGGCCCACCATCTTTCGCGTCCTTATATTACAAATGCTGTTGGACTGGAAGTTTGCAAGGAAGATCGAAAAGTATCGGTTACACGTCAGGGAGATGAGGGTGCTGAAAAAGTCGAACTTCCCTTTCCCTGCCTGGTGACCTGCTCCAATGATATGAATGACCCCAGAATTCCATCCTTGAAAGGAATCATGGCTTCAAAACGCAAACCCATGCAGGTTCTGGGCCAGGAGGATCTGGGGCTCGATGCTTCTAAAACAGGGGCAGAGGGTTCTCCATCAGAATTGGTTAGTTGGGCAGAACCTGCACAGAGAAAACCCGGGCAAAAAATTGAAGGAGATCCACAGGAGCTTGTGAGTCAATTGATGGAAAAACTTACCACTGAGGCCAAGGTTTTGTAAGAGGAAGAAGCGGGGAGTCGAGGATGATGAGAAGACAGGAGAAAGAGAAGAAGATGGATCCCATCTGTTATCCTCGGGCTTGACCGGAGGATGGCGTGTGAAGAGAAGTAATTTTCTTAAGCGAGGTTAAGATGAGCAAAATATTAGTTATTGCGGATCAGAAGCAAAATAAAATCCGAAAGTCCACCTTTGAGGCCCTTTCGGAAGGACGCAAACTCTGTGACTCACGCGGGGCTGAACTCGAGTGTGTAATTCTGGGTACAGCCGTATCTGGGCTGGTTGCTTCTCTGGCCGCTTACGGCACAGACCGTGTCTACACGGTGGAAAACCCTATTTTTGAAAACTACCTGAACCCGGCATGGGTCAATGCCCTTAAGGGGGTCATCGAGACATCTGCCCCAGGGCTTGTTTTGACACCTACTTGTGAATCAAGCAAGGACTTTATGCCAGGTCTGGTGGCCGCTGTGAACGGCTGTGGAATCATGGATTGTTCCAGCTTGATCTGGGAAGGGGACAAAATCATCGTGGACAGACCACCGCTCATGGCAGCCAAGGCCAGGTCCAGGGTTGAATCGGCTCACCCATTGGTTCTTCTCACCCTCAGGGCTGGGTCTTTTGATACCATTGAGCCGGATTCATCAAAAGCTTGTGAAAAAATTGAGGTCCCATTTGAGGCTCCATCGATGCTTCAGGTTTTCAAAGAGCTTATTACCGTAGCTTCAGATCGAGTGAGTCTGGACGATGCCTCCATCGTAATAGGTGCTGGACGCGGGGTTAAAGATGAAGCCGGGTTTGAGCTTATTGAAACCCTCGCTGACGCTTTAGGTGCTGCGGTAGGAAGTACCCGAGCCCTGGTGGAATCAGGCCTGACTCCTGCAACTCTGCAGGTAGGTCAAACCGGAAAGGTCGTAACCCCAGACCTTTATATTGCTTGCGGAATCTCAGGGGCAGTTCAACACACAGCCGGGATGAGCAATTCAAAGGTGATTGTGGCTATCAATAAGGATTCAGAGGCCCCCATCTTTAATATTGCGGATTACGGACTGGTGGGGGATCTTTTCAAGGTGATTC
>CAZRLV010000061.1:0-13126 GCA_964600955.1 uncultured bacterium | reverse complement strand
GCATCATCGGGTTTTTTGAATAGTCTTGTAGATTTAGCTTAAGGTGAAGTGGGGCTCAGGGATTTTTCTTCCTGGGTTGTAAGGGTGTTGAGAAGTTCCTGAGCTTTTCTTCTTAGAATCGGTTCAGGATCCAGGCTCAGGGTTTTTTCCAGCTGTCTTTTTGCAATGGAAAACCCGTTTTCGTTTCCCTGAAAGGCGGATTCTACCTGTGCCATGGCGTAGTAGTAATGGGCCTGAGGATTACTGGGTTCAATGCGAATAGCCCCCTGCAGATGAATGATTGCCTGCGGGATGTCCTTATCTTCCAAATATTTTAACCCCTTTTCGCGGTAATCTTTAGGGGCGTATTTTTTGTACTTACCATTGGCGATTTGAAGCTTGTGAAAGCGTTCCTGATCTCTTTGCAACCCCTGCTCTGCCCGAAACTTTTGTTCTTTTAGCAGGGTTTTGCGTTCCTTCAGCGCTTGTAGTTTAGCCTGGGCCACCTGGAACTCTCGCGAGTTCTTTGGGGCCAGTTCTGAAATATTTTGATAAAGATTTTCTGCCTTTTGATCCTGAGAATAATGCTCCCAGAGCCAGGCCAAAATAAAAATGACCTTGATGTTTTTGGGGTTGGACTCAAGTTCTTGGGTGTAAAAATTGCGCGAGGCAAAGAGTAATCCGTGGTCGTTGGCAAAAAGAAGATCCGGGTTATCCATGATGGCTTCCATATAAATGGGAATCGCCTGAGAAGAAAATCCCTTTTTATGAAGTTGTATGGCTTTTGCAAATCTCCCTTGAGGGCTTTGATTCTGAAACACCTGTGCCGGGCTAATTTTAAGGGGCTTTTTTTGGGGATCTTTTTTGTGTGTGGCCGGTTCAAAATCTGTGTTTTCTTCCTCAAAAAACTTTCGTGCCGCCAGTTGATCCTGAGCGCGTTCGGCTTCGTCAAGTTGACGAGCTAGTTTCCTCAGCCTGGAACGATCCAGACTATATTTGTCAATGAATTCCAGGCTGTGGCGGGCGTCCTCTAGCAGATCGAGTCGCAGTTGACATTGAAAAACACCGGTGAGACCTTCTAAATGTGTACGATCCAGAAGTAGGACGTTTTCAAATTCAATCAAGGAGTCTTCAGTTTTACCCTGATTCCAGAGAATTTTCGCTCTCTCAAGTGCTTCGACAATATTTTCAGAGTATTTGTATTCACTGGCACCAAAGGTGCAAGACCAAGAAGCCAGAACTATTAGAATCAGCCGCATCGCAAATACCTCGCTATTCATTGGCTGGCCCGCTGCGGCGTTTACTGATTAGAACTGTACGTTGTAGCTGACTCCCCAGGTAAGGTCGTCCTTAGTCCCGCCGCCATAGGTGTCATCCTCCAGAATAATATTCCCACCCAGATTCAAGCTGTAGCTCGACTCATCATCCATATAACGAGTGACACTCACTGAAGGAACTAAATCCGCCAGTCCACTGATTGCAGGTTGGTTCGATAAGGGGTTGGGCCGCACAACATTGTTCACGATTTTTTGATCGGTAAACGTATTTCCAAAGGATGAGAAATAGCCTAAACTTAACCCAAGAGCATATTCCCATTCTCGGTCCCTTTTCGAATGCGAAATCCCTGTGTTGATATAGACTCCGTCATTGAAATCAAAATCATAGTAGATAGTGAACTGAGGATTCCAAAAGGAGTTATGCTGATAGTTCAGGTACAACTCCTGCGTATCATGGAAATCATCGTGGAAGGCATAATAAATATATCCGGCTGTCCAGGCATCGTTCTCGCCTTTACTGAAGGTATAGGAAACGGTTGTGTCAAATTCCATCCAATTTGAATCGAAGTTTGTCACGTAGTTTTGCGTGTCATTATCGTAGGTTCCCCAAAAGCTACCCGACCAGTCTCCTCTTTCCCAATTCAGAGAGGCCGTGTAATTGGAGTGATCCGAGCGTTTCACACCCCTCCAAATATAGCGATTGACATAGCCCACTTCACCACTAAACTGAAGTTTTTCTTCAGCCGTTATAGTCCCAGTGGATGAGACTGCAAGTAATAGAATAAAAAGACATTTGACTTGGTTCATTCCTTTTCCTTTTTTTCTTCCACAATTTCGTGGATGTGCATTTTCATGTGCATGGTAACTTTGACATTTGAATTATTAGGTAATAATCCAGGTACCTTTAGTGGGATCTCAAACTGAAACTTCGAGTCTGCGAAACTCTCAACGATTTTTCCATTTTTCGAATCAAAGAGAGTATTACCCTTAGTTTGTGCCTGAATTGAATCTCCTTTTTCATTTTTGAGCTTCATGATGGAGGAAATCCGGACCATTTGGTCCTTGATTTCGGTCACCTTATACAGGGTCTGTGTCTCAATCGGTAGTGGCTGCGAGATATTCTTCTCCTGCTTCCACATAAAACCGACATCAATATCTGACTCGGGAAAAACCATCTGCATCGCGTCCTGGTCCATGGCCTGTCCTGGGATCTGGGTTAGGGTCGAAAGAATCTTACCGTTTTCCTTCATGCGTAAAATCTGGGTTTGATTTTGCGAAGAAGGGAACGGTTTTTCAACCCCGTTAACCTCTTGTTTGGCACTTAGGACGGTCATGGCAACCTTCATATACCCATCAGCGTCAGCTTCAAGAAGTTCCTGCTTCATGCGGATGATGGTTTTCATCTTTAGCTCACGCTTACCGCTGTCAGGGCTGATAAAGGTTGACGCACTGTCCATGGTCAGCTCATAGAGCAGGGGTTCAGAGCGCGTGTATTTATAGGTCAGGCGCACTGCGTGTACTGCTTGAAAACCTGTTGTTATTAGAAAAATGCAGAGAAGTTTTTTCATGGACTCTCCTGGTCAGGCCGGTTGCGATCCAGCATCACATTTAAGCACATCGGATATGACCTGTAAAGTTGGCAAGAGAAATCAAGTAAAAAACCAAGGTTCTTGGTCCAGTTCACGCATGTTATAATGGAGCGACAAGAATATTATGGCCATTGAGTTTCGTTTGACACCTCAGGAAATCTTAAAGATTCCCCTGTTTCAAAGTTTGAATCCCTATGAAGCGGAAGTTCTTCTAGAAATTATTTCTACGCGTGTTTTTAGTGAAGGGCAGACCATATTTAAGCAGGGAACCCCGGGGGACGCGCTTTTTGTTGTATTGTCCGGTAATGTTGATATCGTTAAGACCCTTGAAGGCAAGGAAGCGACAATTATCGCGCAATTTGGTGCTCAGCACACCTTCGGGGAGATGACTATGATTTTTGGGGAAGTATCTGAGCGTACTGCCAGTGCTGTGGCCCGAGGCCGATGCAAGCTTCTGATCATCTACAAGGATGATTTTCAAAAATTGATTACCTTTGGCAGTCTTTTGGCCTATAAGGTGGCATTGAATATATCCAGGTTGCTCTCAGGGCGTCTTAAGCAGGTGGATGGAGCCCTGATCCGTTTTTACAATGAATCGGACGAGTCTACGCGTGCCGTACTCGAATCCTTTATTGAAAGGCGTAAGGAAATCCTTAAGGATGGGAGGGGATTCTAATGGCCATTGACGAGCAGACCGTGCTTCGGTGCGCGAAGCTTGCCAAACTGGAACTTTCCCATGAGGATATTTCCAAATTCCAAACTCACCTCGGAGAGATTCTTGACTTTGCCAGGAAACTCCAGGAGGTAGACACTAGGGGAATTGAGCCCACCTTGTTTTTGAACTCGGCTTCGGACTGCTTAAGAGAAGATATTGCTTGCTCCTCCCCACCCGCAAAAGAGGCTCTGCAAAACGCTCCAGACACTCAGGATGGATTTTTCAAAGTCCCCCGCATCATTTAATTTCTAGTGGCGGCTCAGATATTCTTAGAGATTTGGCATGACAAGCGTTGCAGGTGAGTAGCTCCAGAATTCGCCTCGTAGCTTTAGGTCTGTTTTCACTGCTTGCGTTTTTATTGCAGGGGAATTTTCCGGTACTGGTACTCTACGCGATCGCCGGCACTTGTCTTTTTCTTTGGCCTTTAAAATCACGAAGCGAGCCTGTTTCTTTTGCCGAGATGGCGTACCTGGGTTTTCTAGTTCTGGTTCTCGTACATTCTTTTTTGAGCGAAAATCCTTTGCGGGCTTTCATGGAGTTCTATCGCTATTATTTTTTATATCTTTTGTATTTTGAGTTGAGGGCCGTTCAGGGTTTGGTGAGTCGAAATTTTCTGAGTTGGATCTGTCTGGGGTCCGCTATTTTTATGGGGCTTGGAGGGCTTTACCAGGTTTTTATCAGTTCAGATCCCATGCCTCTTTCCTGGGGGGGGCATCCAGGCACATCCTGGGTGTTCAAGCGTTCTTTTGGGCTTTTTGACAACCCAAATCTTTTTGGTTCTTTTCTAATGATGGCTTCTGTTCTCAGTTTTGCACAGTGGTTGAGAGGAGGAGGCAAGTCCCAGTCTCTGGTCTTTTTCTTTCTTTTTTTCAGCTTGATTTTGACTCAGTCCAGAGGAGCGGTTCTTGGCTTTATAGTTGTGCTTGTTTGCTTGTTTCCATTCCTTAAAGGTTACAGAAAATGGCTTTGCGTGGTTTTGACATTAGTTCTTGGGGGTTGTAGCCAGTTTTTGGGGCGTATTCCGTCAGCAGCAACCCTGGATTTGGGAGTCAATCAGAGGATTGAGCTCTATGAGGGTGTGGGTAGACTGATTGAGGCTCAAGGACTTTGGGGGGCAGGCCCAGGCAGTTTTTACAGTTATTACGCCCATTATAGAACCCTTGGAGGGTACTACCCTTTGCATGCCCATAACCATTTGCTTGAAACGATCAGTGAGTTGGGGTTGATAGGTGGCGTCCTGCTCCTGGCTTTTTTTGGTTTTTTGATTTGGACCCGAACCCGAAAACCCCGTGAGAATATCTGGTTTTTGGCCTTGATCGCAGGTTGTATTACAACCTCCATGACCAATCAGTCTTTCAGTCTCTTTGCCATTTCCTGGATGGCCGTTCTTTCAGCCTGGATTCTGGATGGCCCTATTATGGACTTGAAGCCGTCAAAGAGATTCTGGGTCGCGGCTAATTTTATTCTTTTGCTTGGACTTATGTTTTTAGTTTTTGTTCATACTCAAAAACACAGTCTTTTGCACCGCCCCATCGACTCTTCACGCTTGCACGAGGCTTACCCATTTTATTTGCGTTCCGATCCAGCATTTGCTTCAGAGCAAATCGGCCGTGTTTTGAAATTGGGGTCAAATGAAGGTTTGGAGCAAGCCCGTCTTTGGTGTTTAGAATTTGTGGATGCCTTGCCTGTTGAAGCCGAATTTCCATATCTCCTGGCCAGAATCTATCAGTCACTTGAAGAGGAGGATCTTGCGGCTTCCATGCTGCATCTGGCTCTCAGTCGTGACCCGCATTCAGAACGCTACGCGCTGGCATTGATGCAGGAATATTTGAGGCGGGGAGATTTAGGTCATCTTGAAGCCTTAGGGACTCGGATCTTAAATTCCAATCCCATGTATAGGAGCATTAATTCCTGGTATGATCCTATTCAGGCTCTAATGCTGGAGGCTTATTACAAGCATGGTGAATTGAAAAAGATGCAGGATTTTTCAAAAAAATTGATTTGGGTTGATGCAGAGGTTGGGGATCTGAATGAGAGTCGTTTCGGACTTAAAAAATGATTATTTAGTCGGGGTGTTTCTAAAGAACCATCACACTGAAGCCGTGAAAACTCGCCTGGCTAAATCCGTGGGTGTGGACGCTGCAACCGAACTCTATACTCGTATGGTCCAACTCTTGATGGATACCCTGGCGGTATTTTCCAGAGATCGCGTTCAGCTTGTCGTAATGGGCTCACTGAAGGGACTGACCTACCCCTATTCAATGCAGTTGCAGTCTCCCGGCGACCTGGGTGATAAAATGGGTTTTTTTTTTCAATCCAGACTGAAAGAGTTTTCGCGTGTCCTTTTGATAGGGACGGATTGTCCTTACACTTCTGTTGATCCCCTGTTGCGTGGTCTAAAAGAGTTGGAAAACGTGAATGCCGTTTTTCAACCGGCTCTTGACGGTGGTTATACCCTTATTGGTTTGCGATCCTTCATTCCAGGGATTTTCAAAAATATCCCCTGGTCCACTGATCAGGTCATGCAGACTTCAAGGCAGGTTCTAAGACAGTCTGATCAAGCCTTTTCTGAATTGGAGCCTCGACGTGATATTGATACCCTTGAAGATTTGAGGGCTTGGCTTAAAGAGGCTGAGAGCAGGACCTTGAAGAAATACTTCTCACAAGATCAGCTAAGTCCGCAGGTTTTCAAGCTCGTCAAAGATTGCACAGCAAAGAGTTCATAATGTCCAGACTCAGGCCAATTGGCTTTTTGATTCTTTGTGTAAACATTCTTTTCCTGGCTTCTTTTCTTTATGTCCTGATTCCAAGGGTGCCTGTTCTTTGCTTCCACAGAATCCTTGAAACCCCAGGCGCAGCAGCTTTTGATATTTCTCGCACCCAGTTTATGACCCTACTCAACTATCTTCAAGAACGCGGGTACCCGCAGAATTCAGAGAGCGGACCCGCGGGCCTGTTTCAATCAGACTTGATTCTAAGTTTTGATGACGGCAGTCCGGAACATCTGAGCTTTGTCATGCCCGAACTGGAGAAAAGAGGGTGGTCAGGTTTGTTTTTTTGGGTGTCGAATCGACTATCGTCTCTGCGACCTGAGGAGAAAAATCGTTTAAGAAACTCAAAAGAAAAGCATGTCTTTGGTTCTCACACGCGTTCACATCGTTCCCTAAAGTCTCTTGCCGGTCAGGCTGGAGGTGCAAAGATCATGGAGACTGAGGTCCAGGGCTCAAAACAGGATCTTGAGGATTTATGGCTAACGAGAGTAGAGAATTTCGCATTTCCCGGAGGAGAGTTTGAAGCCACTTCACTGGCTCTGACAGCTAGGTTTTACAAGCGAAGCTTTTCGACTGAATATGAATACTATTATCCCTGGTTTGAGGGGGTGTTACATGGAAGAATGCTTATTTTTCCCCATACGACCATAAAGGATGTTCAAGCCTACATCGACGCAGCAACCCCCTGGAAATCCATAGCATTTTTAATACAGCTATTCCTTACCTTATTCATAAACTTGCTGTTTAAAGTCAAGAATTCAGAAGTCAGGAGACAGAAGTCAGAATGGAGATGAAGAGGCAGACTTTTTTCGACTTTTCTTTCTTTTCCTATTCCTATGCTTCCTCTGATTCCTTTGCTCCCTCTGCTTTCTTCTTATATCCCTTTGTTTCCCCTTGTAATTTCACCTCCGTCTGGTTTTTTTTGGTTATAATATAAGTTAGTTGGTTTTTTGAGGTTTTTTTTTGTTTGTATATGTTTTTATTGAAAATCGCAGATAGACATAGACATTTAAGTGTATGCGTCTGTTATTTTAGTTTAGTTGGATTGATGCTTGTATTGCCGGACACCGAAGTAGAAGTGTAGGTTTTCGTCAGTCACGGAGGAACCCGGTGCCAGATAAATCAAAATCCTAGTGTTTGTCGGGGCAAGGTATCGGGACGATAACAAGAAAGTGTGCTCACAGGAGGTGGCAAAATGGTCGATGGCGTCAGCAATTATATGGAGAGTCTTCAGTTTCAATTAGACTATTCATCCAAACATTCAGAAAAATTAACTACCAAGGATCACGGACCAGAAGGCAAAGCGCCTGTATCTCAGTTCGAGATCGCGGATTCCCTGGATTTTAGCATGGACTTTTCAAGAACCATGCAAGTTCTAGAGGGGGAAAACGAGAGGTCTTTAAAGGAGTCCATGTCCTTTGAATTCAATCTCAGCGTTGACTTCTCTGGACAGCTTCGAGGCAGTCTTGAGGGCCCTGGAGCCCCTGCACCTGCTGAGGGAGCCGAAAATGCTGAAGAGGTCCCGGCAGAAGATGATGACCCCTGGTCTCCTAAAAACACCGCCGGACGGATCGTAGATTTCGTCAAGCAGGCTTTTGAGATGATAAATTCAAGAAGGCCGGGATTCCTGGATACTGAGGCTGGACTGGATCAGTTCAGAACTTCTCAAACTGATGCGGTTAAACTGGGTTTCAAACAAGCTAGAAATATCCTGGGCAATCTGGCCCCCGAAAAAGATGATCGTGTCTCGAACACCTATGACTATGTCATGGACGGCTTGGACAAGTTTTTTAACGGGGATGAGGAAGAGGCTGTTGAAGAAGCTCCTGCTCAGGAGTCAGCCAGCCCTGGTGAAGGGAATTATTACAGCTCTCAAAGTTTCTCTCTGAGCTTTCAGGTTGAAATTGAGGCTAGCGGAGACTTTAATCAAGAAGATCTGGACGCATTCGTTCAGGATTCCTTCGGACAGGTAAACGATTTCTTCCAGAATTTCATAGGTGGAGGAGAGGAAAGCGGTGAGGCGCAAGAGGGAGAAGGCGGGGGATTTCCACCCATGGAGCTTTTCAACCTGGATCGTTTCAGACCCGAGCGAGTTCAAAGCCTGATAGAAGAGTAGAGGAAGTCTCTGACACGAATCAGGATTCGCACGGGAATTCTGACAACCCCCCGGGTTTTTCCGGGGGGTTTTTCATTTTATAACCCCCGGCATTGAACACTAGCAAACAGGAGCGTACAAGAGCAAAACTATTCATATTGATGCTTAGTCCATATGAACGCCTTAAAGTATTAGTCGTTTTTGTCCGACAAGAGTGAATAAGATCATTTTAGTACCAAGGACGGTAGGCGCTTTGCGCCGCAAAAACACTTGAGCTCACAGGAGGTGGGTTATGATTCATGGGTCTAGTAGTTCATTGCAAAGTCTTGATTTTTCACTTGAGTATTCCCGAAGTCGCTCGGCGCAGGTCAGCAGAGGCAGGGACGACTCCGGTCCGGTTAGCCAACTCAATTACGCAGAGTCTTTAGACTTCTCCCTTGATTTCTCAAAGACTATGCAGGTTTATGAAGGCGAGTCGCGTCGTGCTGTATCGGAGTCGATGTCGCTTGAGTTCAGTCTATCCTATGAGTACTCAGGTGAGGGCAAAGGAAACTTCGGCCCCGAAGAACTCATGAAGAAATTTGAGGATATGATGGGAATGGGGGAGGAAGGGGATTCTTCTTCTGACGGCATGGTGGGTCGAGTCATGGATTTTATCAACGGAGCCATGGATTTTGCTGGGGAATTTGGCGAAGGACTCCTGGATGAACCAGAGGGGCGTGAACGCTTTGCTGATGTGCAAAGAGACGCCGTACACAGAGGTTTTTCAAAAGCCAGAGACTTTTTACCTGAGAAGATACCAAAAGAGCATGAAGATGGAATTCAAAACGCCCTCGATATGATCATGGGGGGCATTGACTCTCTATTCTCGTCATTTGGAATGGGAGAAGAGGGTGAGGGAGAGGAAATGGCCTTAATGCCCCCACCTCATCCCGGTGAAGCCAGCTATTATTCGTCTGAGAGTTTTTCTCTAAGCTTTGAAGTTGAGATCGAAGCCAGCGGTAATTTTAACCCCAAGGAGCTTAATTCTTTTGTAGAAGATTCCTTTGCTCAGGTCATGGATTTTTTCAGTGATGTCATGGGTGGTGGAGAAGAGGGCGATGAAGACAAGCAAAACAAAAGCCTTGGTTTCGACCCAAGACACTTATTCAACCCAGTCCACTCCGGAAAAATCTTCAATCTTCTGAGTGCAGATTAGAAAGAAGAAGGAACTAGAGGAACTAAAGAACTACAGGAATCATCGGAATAGGAAAAGAGAAGAGGGGGATATCGCCCGAATCGTCATCTTACGACCCCCAGAATGTCGTTGATTGCAATGGTGTTTAGTTAAGGCCAAAGGGCGCAGCCCCAAAACATCGTCATGCTGAACTCGATTCAGTATCCATCTTCAACTCTTATCTTTTCTTCAACCACTTCGTATTCCTGAGTCCTTGAATTCCTCGACTCCTTGATTCTCAATATTCAAAAAACCCCTTTTTGGTTTTTCTTCCCAGGTATCCGGCTGCAACCATGTTCTTCAGAAGGGGGCAGGGGCGGTATTTGGGATCTCCCAGGTCGTTATGCAGGACTTCCAGAATGGAAAGACAGGTATCCAGACCGATGAGATCCGCCAGGGCCAGGGGCCCCATGGGATGATTCATACCCAGCTTCATTACTGAATCAATGGCCTCGGGTTCTCCAACGCCTTCCATAACGCAAAAGATGGCTTCGTTGATCATGGGTAGAAGAATGCGATTGGCTATGAATCCAGGGTAATCACTGGCCTCCACTGGGGTTTTCCCGAGTTCGCGGGCCAGAGCGTCAATTTTCGTAAAAGTTTCATCACTGGTTTGCAGGGCTCGAATTACCTCGACAAGTTTCATCAGCGGAACCGGATTCATGAAATGCATTCCGATGACCTGCTCCGGTCGCCGGGTACAGGCAGCCAGTTTGGTGACCGAAATTGAAGATGTATTGGTGGCCAAAATAGCATCGGGTTTTGCAATGGCATCAATCTCCTTGAAAATGGAGGCCTTGAGATCAAAGTTTTCCACAGCCGCTTCAATGATCAGGTCTGCATCACCCAGGTCTTTAACTTCAAGAGTTCTTGATAAAAGACTCAGGGCATCATCCCTTTGTGAAGCCTCAATTTTCCCTTTTTCTACGAATTTACCCAGAGATTTTTCAATGGTTTGTATGCCTTTTTCTAGTGCTTTATCCGAGATGTCACGCAAGATTACGCTATAGCCTTTGCAAATAAAGGCCTGGGCAATCCCGTTTCCCATCTGTCCTGCCCCAATGACTGCGATTTTTTTCATGATTGACTCCTTTTGACCTGCATGGCCACGGCGTTTCCACCACCAAGGCATAAAGCGGCAACGCCTGTGCTGAGATTTCTATCTTCGAGAGCGTAGAGCAAGGTCGTTAAAATTCTTGCACCCGAGGCTCCGATGGGATGCCCCAGAGCAATGGCTCCCCCGTTGACATTAACTTTTTGAAGATCCAAATCAAGTTTTTGGGTAACCGCCACAGCGGCGGCGGCAAAGGCCTCATTGATTTCAAAAAGATCTACCTGATCTTTGCTGGTTTCTGTTTTTTTAAGTAGGCTCTCTACAGCAGGAACCGGTGCCATCATCACCCACTGTGGGTCCATCCCCCCCGTGGCATAACCCTCGATGCTGGCCAGGATGGGTAGATCGTGGGCTCTAGCATATTCACGATGCGTCAAAACCAGGGCCGAGGCTCCATCATTGATGGTGGATGCGTTTCCAGCGGTAACCGATCCGCCGTCGCGTACAAAGGCCGGGCGTAGTTTGGCCAGTCCCTCAAGGCTGATATCGTGACGAATTCCTTCATCTTCAGAAAACTCAAAGCTCTTTTTCCTGGCCTTGACTTCGAAATGGAAAATTTCTTTAGAAAACCGTCCCGCTTTTTGGGCTTCTGAGGCTTTTTGCTGAGACTTCAGGGCATATTCATCCTGGGCCTCACGTGAAACTCCATATTCTTTGGCTGCCAGTTCAGCGGTGTTACCCATATGGTAGTCGTTATAAACATCCCAAAGCCCGTCAGCCACCATGGCATCATCAATTTGCCCGTGTCCCAGTCGAAAGCCATTGCGGGCGGATCGAACCAGATAAGGGCATTGACTCATATTCTCCATGCCTCCGGCCACAATGACATCTGCATCTTCAGCTTTGATGGCCTGGGCGGCTATCATGACAGACTTCAAACCTGAGCCACAGACTTTATTAATGGTTGTTGCTCCTACAGTGGAGGGGATGCCTGCCCCGATCAGTGCCTGACGGGCCGGATTTTGGCCCAGCCCAGACTGAAGCACAACCCCCATGAGAACCTCGTCCACTTGCCCCGGCTTTACACCGGCGCGTCTAATAGCCTCAGCGACACCCGCCGCTACCACATCAGTAGCTTTTGCCGAGGCCAGACAACCCTGAAACTTCCCCAAACCTGTTCGACAGGCACTGGCAATTACCACTTCGCGCATGTTCCCCTCCCGCAGCGTAATATGTTTATGTTTTGGTCTTAAAAGACTTATCAGATAAAAGCAGCCAAAGCAAGGGGGGGTGCCCCTATGATTCGAGGTTTCAACGCCTGGTACGCTACCTCTCGAGTCAGTTTCTAAGAGATGATGGATATGTGAGATGACTTTTGAGAGTACAATGAGTATCCTCAGGGAATAGTAACCGATCTTCAAATGTCGAGCATTAACGGGGATGAGTTAAGCGAAAAGGTCAAAGCTAAAGTGCCTGAGTTACCCATTATAATGGTGAGTGCCTATTTGACCCCTCGAAATCGCCAGGAAATCCTAGATTTCCGAGTGGATGCTTTTTTGGACAAACCTGTTTCAAGAGAAAACCTTACGGAGTATGTTTCCAAGTTCTTTCCTGAACCTTTAAAATAACCCTTGCATGGCCTTTACGTTTTTACAGCTTTCTATTCCTGAGGTAGTTTTATGCACCCCCAAAGTGCTTCAGGATTCACGAGGTTTTTTTCTAGAGGCCTATAATTTTCGTGACTTTAAAGAGGCAGGTCTGCAAGATATTTTTGTGCAGGACAATGCCTCAACCTCAGCAAAAGGGGTTCTGCGCGGCCTTCATTTTCAACTTGAGCCCATGGCTCAGTCCAAACTGATTCGTTGTGTTAAAGGAGCAATTTTTGATGTGGCTGTAGATCTGCGTCAGGGTTCCCCTAGTTTTGGAACCTGGGTGGGTTATGAACTCAGTTCAGAAAACTTTAAACAGCTCTATATTCCACCGGGCTTTGCCCATGGGTTTCAGGCCCTGACGGATCAGGCTGAGGTCTCCTATAAGGTTTCAGCTTTTTATTCGCACGAGCATGAGGTTGGAGTGCATGCTTTTGACAAAGACCTTGGCATCGACTGGCCGATTTCAGATGGCGTGGAGTTGTCGCCAAAGGATGAGGCTTTGCCGCGATTTTCAGAACTTAAGACTTTTCCAATTTATAAAAAAGATTAAACCAGGAGGGTTATGCGCAAGCGTTCATTAGTGACTGGAGGAGCCGGTTTTTTGGGGTCTCATCTTTGCGAGGCTCTTTTAAAACAGGGCCGTGAAGTGATTTGCGTGGATAATTTTTTCACGGGTTCCAAAGAGAATGTGGTACATCTTTTAAAAGACCCTTATTTTGAACTCCTTCGTCATGACGTTACCTTTCCCCTTTATGTTGAGGTGGATGAGATTTATAAT
>CAZRLV010000060.1:9479-13226 GCA_964600955.1 uncultured bacterium | reverse complement strand
ATGAAGATGGCACGGGCTCTTCATTTCTCTTCCAATCTTACCTTTAAGCCTACAGTCTAATCCCCCTAAAGCCTTTCCCTGACCATTTGAGTGAAACTCCCACCGCGTCATCCTATGGCTTGACCAGGGGATCCACTCAAAAGGTCGAAATAATCTTACTTCCTTGGATTCCTATGATTCTTGATTCGCTCTTTCTTAAATCTCCGCTCACGGTAGAAACAAAGGGTCAGGCTCTCCGGGTTTTCTTTTAGGCGGCGCTGTGATTTTCCAGATTCCTTCGGCTTTAAGAAGTGTTGAGTCGGTGAAAAAAACACAAGTGGCAAAAATGAGGGTTGCGGTTTTGCGCACCACTTCAGGCTGAATATTCAACCAGACGCCAACTGGAACCCTCTCGATAAACTGGGTGCTCATTTGGATCGTGGCAATATGCCCCGGCCGATCTTTTTGACGCAAGATGGCCATGGCCATGAGGTGGTCTGCCACCATCATGGAAAAACCGCCGTGAACACTGCCTCCCACACTGCGTAGGCGCTCCCCTGTATGGAATCCATAGAGAACTCCATTTTCTGAGGGTTTTTCATAGAGTTGTGCTACCAGCTCATTAAATCCTCCAGTTTCGGGCATGAGTTGAAATCCAGGAGGAACGGAATAACTGGGGTTGAGATTTGTCATGGTGGGCCGTCTACTATATCTTATGAGATGGGCTTGAGATAATCAAAGGGGAAGAACTATGGCTGATGAAGCTAAAGCTAAGGCCTTGCTGAAAGAAGCAATGTCTAAGGAAAAAGCGGGAGATCATGATCGTGCCGTGCAGTTGTTTATCCGATTGACCAGTGAACAACCTGATTCAGACCTCGCCGACAACGCTTATTATAATCTGGGAATCTGTTATAAAACTCGCGGAGACTTTGAAAAGGCTTTTGTGGCCTTTAAAACCGTGGTCAAGGATTACCCTGATTCGGATGCCTGCCCGTGGGCAGAGGACCAGATTGAAGACCTTGAAAATCAGCAAGATCCAGCAAGCGATCTTTATCTTGAGGCGGAATCGTCTATGATTCGTGGTCAACTGGTTGAAGCATGGAATGGGTTTTCACGTATCATGAAAGATTTTCCAGGAAGTTCTTTGGCTGACAATGCTCTTTTTAATTTAGGCTCCATCGCAAAAACACGCGGAGATTTTGAACGCTCCGTACAAATTATGGACCGAGTGCTAAAAGACTATCCCGATTCAGATGCCGCCGCCAATATCCGCGAGATGAGGGAAGAGTGATAAAGAAAGAACTAGAGAACTATCGGAACTAAAGGAAGCCTCGGAATGGAAGAAGTCAAGCGCTACCTCTTCTCTTACCTTAAAGCCTATAGCCTAACTACCTTATAGCCTTTCCCTGACCTTTTGAGTGGACCCCCTGGTCAAGCCAGAGGATGACGCGGTGGGATTCCTTTGATTCCTGACTTTTAATCATTCCTCACACTCAAGCGACTTTTAACTAGTCTTTTAGCGTCTTTGGCTTTTTGCAGTCCGGCTTCGGCGGCTCGTGAAAACCAATGATAGGCCAGGTCGAGGTTGGTTTCGACTCCGCTGCTGTAGAGGTAAATCTCACCGAGAAGAAATTGGGCCTCGTGGTTTTCCTGGTTTCCCGCTCGTTCCAGCCAGATCAGGGCTTTTTCGTAGTTTTGAGCCACGGAACGACCATAAAGATAACTTCTGCCCAGCTGTAGTTGAGCCTGCGGGTCTCCATTTTCTGCCGCTTTTTCGGTCCACTGAAACCCACGTTTATTTTCTGCGATAAGGGGCATCCTGGCCGCAGCTTTTCGCCTCTTGGAGAGTTGGGTCACAGAATTTGAACTTTTTTCCAAATAGAGCTTTCCAAGCAAGGACTGAGCAGAGCTATGGCCCTGGTTGGCAGCCTTTTCTAGCCAGGACAGGGCAGATTTGCGCAAACGTGAAACTCCTTGCCCATACAGATAACGAACTCCCAGATTATACTGGGCTACGGAATCCCCGTGGGCGGCAGCTTTGCGAATCCAGTGCAGAGCCGCTTCCGGATTTTTTTTTACCCCAAGACCTCGGTCCAAAAGATAGGAAAGATTGGTTTGAGCCCAGGGGTCTCCCTGTTCTGCCGCCAGTTGAAACCAAAAGGCAGCCCACTCTGGATTTTTTTTGAGACCCTTGCCATAGAAATAGGCTCGGCCCAGATTGTACTGGGCCTGGACGTTTCCGTCTCTGGCGGATTGAAATAGGGTGTCTGCCTCTTCTGACTGCGAATACAACCCGTGGAAACTACATAGACCCAGAGCCAGGAGAAATCTAGCGATGTTCGGTTTAGAATCTGGCGGACTTAAACCCCTCAACACCAATGCGATTAACATATTCGGGATGATCAATATAGGGGTTTCGGTTTTTCTGAAATTCAAAAATTTTCTGATTGCGCCTTCGCTCCCTCGCGTCCGGTGGGTCTTGTCGGTGCCATTTGATGAGAAGCGGCAACCGACTGAAGAAAAACGAACCCATATTTGTTTTTCTATCTATCTTTCGATTGTAGTAGCGAGTATAAAAGTAAAGCATGGCTCGAGCAACATTTCCTTTGGCTTCGTCCGCAGGTTCATATTCTTGCCCTCCGTACTTGCTTCCAAGCCGTGTGCTGTATTCTGCGTTTTCTACCACTCCAAAGGGAAAGGAGCCTCTGCGGTTGTTGGGGATAGAAAGGGTGGGATAGAGATGATGCAGGTCACTGCGCATGGGCAGAGCCTTATTAAATTTACTTTGAGGCCAGATAGATTCACAGTTTACAACATCATTGGCATAGCCGTCGCCGTTTTGATCTCCGCTCTCTTTAAAGTTGGTACCACTTCCTCGAAAATAGAGTCCAGAATATAGGGTGTACACCTTCTTTTTTTCTGAATCGACTGTGTTGTAGAGGTAAACTCGAGCCGAACGATATCCATGACCTATTTGTCCCTCTTTAGTTAGGCTATGGAGCTTACGAAACAGTGCGCCACCACTGAGTTCGTAGAGTTTTGCAAATTCTTTATTTCGTGTTTCACCAATATGTCGACCGGCGTTAATGAACAAAATGGGATCACTATCCTTTAGGCTTAATGTCATTTCGGCTTCAGCACTACTTTTAGGTTCAGGTTTCGTATTGCTTTTAGATCCAGAAGCAACTATTTCAATTTGGTCTGGGTCATTGAGTATAATTTGTGGTCTGCCCTTATACTCAGTTACTTCACCTGTGACCATAACCTCCTGATTCAAGTACAGATATTGAGGTAATTTAGGGAATGAGCTATATGAACGAGAAAAAATGACTAAACTTAGATACCTTTTGTAGTCTTTATGAAAATTCAGATAACAAACCTTGTCATTTTTGTAAGATGAAACTATCACACTGCGGACTGTTACCACCGCTCCAATGTGGTTATTCGCTTCTTTCCAGTCAATCAAATTTACTGCAAAAATATTTGTAACCGCAATCAATGAGGTTAAACTAAATTTAACCAAATGAAATATACTGTCTCTCCCAAGTTTATCAAGAGTTTTACCGTGCACAGGCAATCGCAATTGTAATTTCTTCGAATTTTACCACAAGTTATGATGAAAGAGGGCATAAAAGCGATTCGTAAACCCCTTGATGCCTACACGCTCTACGAATTCAGGATGATCAATATAGGGGTTTCGATTTTTCTGAAACTCAAAAATTTTCTGATTGCGCCTTCGCTCCCTCGCGTCCGGTGGGTCTTGTCGGT
>CAZRLV010000060.1:0-9379 GCA_964600955.1 uncultured bacterium | reverse complement strand
AACGATATCCATGACCTATTTGTCCCTCTTTAGTTAGGCTATGGAGCTTACGAAATAGTGCACTACCGCTTAGTTCATCAAGGTCCGCATAAAATCCATTTTTAGAAGATTCACGGGTTTCTTCATCAGGTTTTGCAACAGCCCCCATCTGAGAACCTGCGAAAAAGCTCGTAGTGACAAGGAGTAGGACTGTGAGAGGTAGATATCGAAGCAACATAAACTTTCCTTTCGTAGAACCGAACTATCCTATGGATTTAATCTTCAGTGTCAAGTCCTAGTTCAGGAGAAATTTCAGCGCAATCCCCCTCTAATGGAAACAATAGAATTACTGAGTCCGAAGGCTTTAGAAGGGATGTCCCCTTGGTTTTCAAGAGTATGCTTAAAACTATACGATTAATTTTTGGAATTGTTGCCGCTGTTTCAGGGGTTTTTGCTTTTTCTCCTCCGGCTCGCTATCTTTCTATTTATCATTCCCTGACGCATAACAATTATATGTTTACTCTGGATAATGGAGGTTTTTTGAGTGTGGTCTTACCACCTCAATATGACCGCGAGGAGCAACGCCCCTTTCAAGCCGAGCCGTTTAAAACCTTTCGCGCACTCAAGCTCTCTTCTGTGATTATTCCAAAAATCTATGATTTAGCGGCGCTTAATCGTGTGATTCCTGAAGGAATCTATCCTTATATGGTAGGCCCACTACGCATCGTGGTTAAGCGTCCGCGCCGCGATGACAGCTATATGCAAAATGTGCGCAAAAAAACTCAGCACCTTCAGGGGCTGGGCAAACTTATGCAAAACTTTGAGGACATCCTTGACCTGGAGTTCAAGGGCCGTAGTTTTGAGAGGCTACGCGGGAGAACCCTGGTAACCTGGCTATTAAGAAAGGGAATCGCCGTTGTGAACCGCCCTTTTTTCAAAGAAGACCCCGGCTTACTAAGGCATTATCTTAAGCTTGAAGCAGGGGCTAGAGCCGCCAAAAGAGGGCTCTGGTCCCGCTATCACCTTCCGAGATTTATCCCCCCGGCATCACAATAAGACGTCCTAAGTTTGGGCTGTCAAATAGGTTCTCATAGCCTCCGCCGGGGCAAAATTTAGAATCTGCCTCTTACTGAGCTTAAAACCGTCGATCCACTTCTCAAGCAAATCCTCGGGGGAAAAGTCCAAGTCAGGCGTAAAGATGGCAAAGAATAAACCCAGATTTCTTTCTTGAGTCTGGGCTATTAAACTCTTTACCGAGTTCTCCAGGCTTGGGTGAAGGGGCAAAACCAGGGTTTTTCGTTCGTTTTCCCAGCAGTCCAAAGTTTCTGGGCTCAACCTGAGATCCGCTGAAAAAAACCCTGGACAGGCAAAGGCATTAACCAGGGGGCCGCTACAAGCCTTGAGAAACTCGTTTAGAGTTTCAAACCGACCTTGCTCAAACTCCATGCGTATTTCCATTTGCCGTTCAGAGCAAAATCCGGGGCTAGACGTATGTAAGAGGTAACTCAGAGATTGAAGATAACTCCTCTGCCCCTCCTCCAATTCTTGCGCTTTCCAAAATAACCAGGCTCCTAGCCCGTGGATCTTGCCATGGGTCTCTAGCCGCCCCTCACTTGATTCATGGGGGGAGGAAGCTAGATTTTTCATCAATCCCCGCAACATGCGTTGATTCTGACTTCCATCCAATTGACTTCTCATGAAATAAAACCCAGATTGCAACAAAAAGAAGAGTTCCAGCGAGTCTTGAAACGCATAGGCTCGATACGCCCTTGCCAATGACTCGCGCAGATCCAGAGCCTGCATGAGATCCCTAATAACTGCGGGGTGACCTTGGCGCATGCGCTCCAGTTCAGGTGAATATCCGCCGGTCTTTATAAAGGACTGAACCTCAGCTGCAATGGATGGCCCGATACCCGCGATAGTTTCAAGGGCATTTTCTTGAATCAGTCCAGGCAGTTCACAAGTGTAAAGGTCCAAACTTGAAGCGGCTTTGCCATAGGCTCTTGATCGAAATGGACTCTCGTTATCGAGCGAGATATAAAAAGCAAAATCGAGTAGGTGGGCCTTTATAACATCACAAAGCTCTTTGGATTCTCCATCAGAAAGCCCCAGTGGATCTCTTGAGAACTTCTTAAAAATATCTGACATAGTCCTTATTATACCCAACCCCTGGCGGTACTGAACGTAGGCTCTCCTCTTCCATTCTGCCAAAAAACGCGATATAGTGCTTATATTTGTCAGGAGTTGCCATGTTAAAAAATCTACTTTTCTCATTGTTCATTGTTTCTTCACTTCCCGCCGCTGACGATCCAAAAACAGCCCTTTTGGATTTTGAAATGGCCAATTATTTTCTAAAGGGCAAAGATTGGAAAAATGCGCTTAAGTATTACAAAAGCTCGCAAGGAAAGCTTGGGTTTGAAGACCTTGAGACCGTTTTATGTCGAAATTTGGCAACGGTGTATATGATGCTGGAAAACAAACCAGCAACCCTTCAGGCTTTGGCGCGCTGCATTGCAAATTCGGATTACCAGAAAATCCAGACTTCGCAAGCCTTACGCGAAGTCTATAAGATGTACGCACAAATCAAGGCTGATGAGGTTAATCCCAAGATTTTAGACACCAAGAGACGCATGGTTCAAAGACGTATGGAGGCCCTTTCTAATCGGATGGAGGCCCCCCCTGAGGCCCCTCAAAGCGACACACGACTGGGGTTCAAGTAGTCTGAATGAGCTCCTTTCGGCCTATTTCTGCCCTGGAAGAAGCACAAAGCTGTCTAGAGGCTTTCCTGGCTCAAGACGATTTGAATTCGTCGCTTGAGGCATCGATCAGGATTCTCGTTCAGGCCTTTGAGAAAAACCTGCCTGTCCTTAGTTGCGGAAACGGGGGCTCTGCTTGTGACGCCATGCATTTTGCCGAAGAGTTCACGGGACGTTTCCGAAAGAATCGTTCCCCCCTACCGGCTTTGGCCATTTCCGACCCAGCTCATCTCACTTGTGTAGCCAATGACTATGGGTTTGAAGACGTGTTTTCACGTTCCGTGGTTGCTTTTGGGCAGCCCGGATCCGTTTTGCTGGCAATTTCAACCAGCGGAAATTCTCAAAATGTGCTCAACGCAATTAAGGCGGCACGTCAAAAACAAATGCGTATTATTGGGCTCAGTGGTGCTTCTGGGGGCAAAATGCGAGA
Organism: uncultured bacterium; assembly: GCA_964600955.1. GTDB lineage: Bacteria > Muiribacteriota > UBA6191 > UBA6191 > UBA6191 > CAZRLV01. The sequence goes on along the minus strand of CAZRLV010000060.1, from coordinate 6,214 downwards.
CCTTTGCGATCATATTTTTTTGATTCCAGCAAAAACTTCTGAACGAATTCAGGAATGTCATATAAAAATCATACATACTTTAATAGAGGGAACTGAAAGACAAATCTTTCCAGAAAACTATTAACCCTCTGCCTATATGGATACAAAAGAGTTTTTATCTGTTGGAAGAACTGGGAACTTACTACGCCCCAGAGTCTATGAGGGCTTTGAGTCCGTCAGAGCTTCATCCATTCACTCCCCACTCTTTCACTTTCACGAGTTGAGCCCTCCGTCTGCGACCCAACAAAACACATTGCAATCTTTGTCCATGGGAATGACGACCTCTAAAAAAACCAGTTTGATACGAGCCTTTGATTTGACACAAAACCCCCAAACTGAATGAAAGACAAGCCATGCTAGAACTAGAAAACTATCTTGATTTGGAAGGGTTTCCGTTTCCAGAGCTTTTCAACGGGGTCGAAACCTGTTACGGAGCCCTGGGGGATCCCATTAAAAGCTTTTGTGCCAAACTAACAGGTCGTGAGATTTACGGCACTGTAATGGAAGGCGCCTATCTTGAAGGCGACGGAATTTTTATTGGCAAGGGCAGCATCGTAGAACCCGGGGCTCTGGTGCGAGGGCCGGTCGCCATCGGCGAAAACACTGAAATAAGGCATGGAGCTTATATCCGCGGAAATGTGGTTGTTGGCAATTCTTGTGTCGTGGGACATGCCACAGAAGTTAAGGCCTCTATTTTCCTAAATGGAGCCTGTGCCGGTCATTTTGCCTATGTGGGTGACTCGATTCTTGGGGCCCGAGTAAACCTAGGAGCGGGTACAAAGCTAGCCAACCTCAAAATCATCGACTCCAAGGTAATCTTAAAAATTGAAGGAGAAACCATTCAAACCGGATTTCGCAAAATGGGGGCTATCTTAGGCAATGACGTAGAGCTAGGGTGCAACTCAGTAACCTCTCCGGGGACAATTCTCCCCCCATCATCTCTGGTCTATCCTGCGGTGTCTATCAAGGGCGCATTCTTAAAAAAACAAATTTTTAAGTCCTCTAATCTAGTCGCACGAAAGGATTGAGCACTAAAGAATAATCCCCTGAAATCCAGGGGTCGATAAATAAAATAATTGATAAAGGACTTGCCATTTGCTCAAGAATCCTTAAAACATGGGTCTAAGAGTAATTTCGAGTCGAGGAGTAGAAACATGGAATCACTAAATTTGCTGGACGAGGATTTTGAAAAATTGTTCCTTCCGGTTGATTCCCCAGATGTCAGTGATGTTGATGGCTCTGGACAACTCAACCTCATGAACTTTATTACAGATGAAATGCTAAATCTCGAGGGAATACCCCTATCCCGAGATGAACTCAAAGCCATATTTCTGACCACCCAAAGAAAAACCGCCGCTTAAAAGTCCATAGCTGTCATCATTCTCCAACCCAGAATCCGTAGGATGACGAACAATAAGGATTCAAGGAATTTGGAGAAAGAGAATAGGAAAATGAATTCTTGAATTCCTGGACTTTTTGATTCCTCCATTTCTTTTGTACACCCTAATTTTCTGATATACTGGCCGCCCCGCAGTGGGGTGGTAAATTTCTCTTAGACAAAACGAGGTGGAATTATGGCTGTAAAAATTGCAATTAACGGATTTGGACGAATTGGTCGCTGTTTCTTCAGGCTGGCCTGTCAAGCGCCTGGGGTGGAGATTGTGGCAATCAATGATCTTACAGACAACGCCACCTTATTACATTTACTCAAGCACGATAGTATTCATGGGGGCTTTCAAGGGGATGTGAGTCTGACAGAAGATGGATTCAAGGCAGGCTCCCAATCAGTTAAGGTTCTGGCCGAGCGTGACCCCTCCAATCTTCCCTGGGGAAAACTAGGTGTGGATGTGGTTGTGGAAAGTACCGGCTTGTTCACGGCAAAAGACGCCGCCTCCAAGCATCTCAATGCCGGAGCTAAAAAAGTGATCATCTCTGCCCCCTCCAAGGACCCAGACTTGACGCTTGTGATGGGAGTCAATGAAGGGGCCTATAACGCTGAATCACATCATATCGTCTCCAATGCCAGTTGTACGACAAACTGTTTGGCACCTGTAGCTAAAGTTATTGATGATCAATTTGGCATTGAATCCGGGTTGATGACAACCATCCACTCCTATACCAATGACCAAAAGATTTTGGACCTGCCGCATAAAGACTTGCGACGCGCACGAGCTGCCGCAACCAATATGATTCCCACCAGCACCGGCGCAGCTCAAGCAGTGGGCAAAGTACTTCCCCATCTCAATGGGCTTTTTACGGGCATGGCAATCCGTGTTCCTACACCCAATGTAAGCCTAGTAGATGTTAGTTTCGTAGTCAAAAAGTCAACCACCGTAGAGGCTGTGAACGTCGCGCTAAAGTCAGCGTCTCAAGGGGCTATGAACGGAATTTTGGATTTCTGTGAGGAACCTTTGGTTTCTGGTGATTTCAATGGCTGCCCTGCATCTTCCACGGTTGATGCAGATAGTACGCTGGTTCAAAATGGCACCTTGATAAAAGTTCTATCCTGGTACGACAATGAGACCGGTTATTCAGCCCGTATACTTGATTTAGTGAACTTTATGTTCAAAGGTTAAGAGCCCAGAGGATGAATTATGGGAATTGAAACTGGCATTTTTTTCAAGCTAGGGGCGGCTTTGGGCGCTTTTTGTATGATGGTCCTGATGATCATTGTCTTTAGCGTTCTAGAGGTGAACCGTGAGTTCAGGGGCGATAAATAGCCGTAGTCCGATAGCCCCCTTCCTGAAGAAAGAGTTTATATTCAGGAAGGAGCCAGTGACTGACCTCTCTGAACCAACGTAGCTTTAGCTGGCTTTTGCTTCTTGCTGTAAGCCCTCTCCAGTATTTTCCAGGAAACTTCTGTTCCAGGACCGGGTTGGCTGCGTAGAGGCCTTCGAGGTCTGCCGGCCTTAAAAAGTACTTTTTTTCCCACCATTTGAGGAAATGAAGTATTTCCTGGGTTCCGATGCGACCTAGCAACCTGAGGTCGCTTTCTTCGCGATCCACCAGATGATTTTTTATGCCCTGATGAAAATGAACCTGAAACGGGGAAAACCGGGTGGTTTTTTTCTGGTGAGGATTGTCCAGGATTCGCTGTAGAAATAATGGTGGGGTTTCTTTAGAATGAACTTGGTCGGGCTGGATGAAAACCAGAGCCAGCAAAATATAGCGCAAGAGAATCATACTCATCTTATCGTGCCCCCATGAGAAAGGATTTAGAACACTGGTCGGTTTTTTTCTCACCCGCATGCTTTCCTAAGCACCTTCCCAGGGTTCAAAACAAAGAATCAAAGATCCTGGCGGTCGATGGGGGCTTAGAGGTGGTTCGGGCACTGAGCTTTGAGCCCGATGCTTTTGTCGGTGATTTGGATTCATCCCGAGGGGCTCCCACAGGCAAAAACATTCAAATTCTTCCCCAAAAAAAAGATTTTTTGGATGGCGAAGCTGCCATTGAATTTGTTAAATCAAGGCCCCTGGAAAAGCTGGATTTTTATTATTTTTTCCAGGGGCGTTGGGATATGAGCCTGACTCATTTATTCATGCTTTTTAATCTGCGTGAACTGGCAAACATTCTTTGTTTGCATACCGAAGAAAGTCAGATCTTTTTTAGGGACTCTGGAACTACCCTGCATGGACGATCCACCCAAAGGTTTTCCATCATTCCCTTGGAAAGCATGCAGGGGGTGTCTATTTTGGGGGCCGAGTTTACTCTAAATCAAGGCACACTGGAGCCAGGAACCGGGTGGTCTTTATCCAATCGCTTTAAAAATGGGCCGGTAGAGCTTAAACTGAGCAAACGATCCTTGTATCTAATCGAAGTTTTTTCTTAGGGGGCCCCTGGTGAAGGCGTTAATTGCAAAACTCAGACAGACAACCCGCCTGGTATTTCTGGTTTGGTTGCTTATCCCCGCTCTTTTGATTGATACTTTTTATATTGGCGCCATAATTCCTGAACGCGTCTCACGTAATTTTCGCATTCTTGAGAGTAAATGGTATGACTTTTTGATTCGCCAATCTTCCAAGGAGATCATTGATCATAAACGAGACTTGGATCAAAAAATTCATGACAAGACCTTTCAGGTGAATAGCGCAAGTTTTAACCAAGCCTATGACACCATCGCGTTGGAGTCTAAAACCTCCAAGGATATCGCGATTGTTACGATCGATGAAAAGACTCTGACTGAGCTAGGAGAGTGGCCTATCCGGCGTACTCATTACGCCAAACTCATGCAAAAGCTTCTGGTAGATGGGGGAGCACGGGGGGTCGTGTTTGACATCGTCTTTGCCGAGCAGAGTGATCAATTGCCCATTCAAAAGCTGACCCAACTGCGATCACAAGTGGGGCCCACGCTAAAACCGTCCATTGACTCGGCAATTTCAGAAATCAATTATGACCATCATCTCGAAGAGACCATCAAGAAGCATCGCATAAAAATCGTGGCTGGCTACACGACTCTCCAAGATGATGAAGCCGCAGTTAAAGACTTTTCGAAACTGCATTTCCCAACGGCTCTGCAAAAATATAAAACCCAGCATCTTAGCGCAGGGGCCTTTAAGGAAATTGCCAAGGTCAAGGGAGGGGTCTTCAATTATGGCAGATTGATGGATAACCTATTGTTTAGAGGATTTTTCTCAATTCCGACAGACCCTTTAGATGGGTTAGTGCGTAACCTCCACCTCTTTACACGCTATCCAGTTCAGTTTAAAGACCTTCTTGGAGAGGTTTCAAAGAGAGAACTTGAGCTTTTTGGGTCCCTTGATTTAGAAACCTACGCCATGATTCAAGGGGCCTTGAAACCCCCTGAAAGAAGCTCTGGATTTTTGCGTCTTACCAGCTATAAGCGCAAGATTTTGAATCCCCCCACCCGTAAGCAAATTAAGGACAATGTCCTTCAAATAGCACAGACAATTCCCGCCCTAGATGCCTCGCAGCGCCAACTCTTGGATCAACTGATTCAAAAGTCCGAGTTTATGGTTGAAGACATCTATCGGGGGCTAACAGTCACCCTGGCCCAGTTTGCCCTGGGTCTTTTGACCTGGAGCGAAAATCCAGATGAAGGTTTTTTATTGCAACTCATGTCAGCCGAGCGCGAGCTTCAACAAGAACTTCTCTCAGATCTGACTTCCGAAACTCGTAAAAAAATCCTGGATACTCGTCGTGGGGACTCGGTCACAGAACATTTGGGCTCTCTTAGAACAGCTCATGAAAATCTGGAAAAAAATCTATTGCGGCTACTAAGGAGACAGATTTTATCCCCGATTCATTTTACTCTCAGCCTTTTGCACTCCTTCTCAGATGCGCAAAAGCAAGCAATTCTGAAGGCCGTGGGAGATCAACTTAATCTAAATAGCGAATTCATTCGAAAAACTTTTAACATTGAAAACCTAGAAGATTATGAGCCGAGCGTTTCCATGCAAACTAACTCAGAAATGGGAATTTTTTATTACGGAATTCCCTACTCTTACCCTTATTTTAGTTTTGTAGATGTTTTGGAGAAGCCTCAATTTTCGGGAAGGTATCTGGATTATAAAACCCCCAAAATGAGCCTAAGAGAGGCTGTTGAAAATCGAATTATTTATGTAGGTCCAACCGCTGCAGGGATCAATGACTGGAAAAACACTCCAATTTTCAAGCAACTTGATGGAGTCGAGGTCCATGCTCACGCACTCGATAATCTTCGCAATGGACATCAAATCCTAAGAAACCCCAATTACCCCGTTTTTGAGGTCTTATTGATGATTGTCCTGGGCGTAGTTCTTCCCATTTTGCTTGTGGGGCTCAAGGCGGCCTTTGGGGTATTGCTGGTCGCTTTTCTCATCGTTTCTTATTATTTTCTGTGCAGTAACGCCTTCTTAAATCAGTATTCCTATTTTTTCTTTATCCCCACGTTTCTTCAGTGTCTGGCCACCTACCTGTTTCAAACCAGCTATTCCTATGTGCAGGAGGAAAGAGAGCGACGTAAAACTCGTAAGGCGTTTCAACATTATGTCAACGCCAGTGTGGTGGAGGCAGTTATACACAATCCGGATCTTTTAGCTCTTGGGGGTGAGCGCGAGGAACTAAGCGTGCTTTTTTCTGATGTCCGTGGATTTACCACCATTTCAGAAAAGCTTGATCCGCACACCCTGGTTTGTCTAATGAACGAATATCTAACAGAAATGACGGATCTAGTAC
>CAZRLV010000059.1:0-13241 GCA_964600955.1 uncultured bacterium | reverse complement strand
CCCGGTCCTGGCTACATCCTTGCGAACACGAATTTCGCCCAAAGCGCACACGACTGCAGTCGCAATAGTAATGCCCGCCGATGGTCCGTCCTTGGGGGTCGCGGCCTCAGGAGCGTGAATATGAATATCAAGCTTCTTATAAAAATCTTTGGCAATTCCAAAGCGTTCTCGATTTCTACGAATATAGGTCACTGCCGCATGACAGGATTCTTTCATAACATCCCCGAGGTTTCCGGTGATCTGGACTTTTCCACTACCGGAAGTCACCTCAACCTCGATAGGGAGCGTGCAGCCCCCAAGAGAACTCACTGCCAATCCGGTTACCACACCGACCTGGTCCTCTGCTTCCTGCATATCAGGAAGATATTTGCGAACTCCCAGATACTTTGAAACCTGTCTGCGTGAAATCTTCCTAGGCTTGTCCAACCCATCGGTCACCGCATCACGAGCAATTTTTCGACAGACCGATCCAATTTTTCGCTCTAGATCCCTGACCCCGGCTTCGCGGGCATAGCAACGAATAATCTCGGTCAAAGCTCCTCGTTCAAAAATGACCTGATCTTTCTTAAGCCCATTTTCCTCAAGCTGCTTGGGAACCAGATAGCGCAGGCCGATCTCCAGTTTCTCCTCCTCGGTATATCCCGCCAGGCTAATCATTTCCATACGGTCTAAAAGAGGGGCTGGAATCCCACGAACCTGATTAGCTGTGGTTAAAAACAAGACCTGAGACAAATCAAACGGAACTGCAAGATAATGGTCCCTAAAGCGAACATTTTGCTCCGGGTCCAAAACCTCAAGCAAAGCTGAAGCGGGGTCCCCCTTAAAATCAGAACCGGTTTTGTCTATTTCATCCAGGAGAATTACAGGATTCTTGGTCCCGACCTGGCGCAACATCTGCATGATGCGACCCGTCATGGCACCCACATAGGTCCTGCGATGTCCACGAATTTCAGCCTCATCACGCATTCCCCCCAAGGACACGCGCGCGAACTTGCGGCCCAATGCCTCGGCAACCGATTTGGCCAAAGAGGTTTTTCCCACCCCAGGAGGGCCTACCAAACAAAGGATGGGTCCCTTGATTGTCTTTTTAAGCTGACAGACCGCAATAAACTCAGTGATACGTTCTTTAACTTTGGTCAACCCGTAGTGGTCTTTATCGAGTACCTCTTGAGCACGTTTAGCATCCAGCTTATCCTTGGATTTCTTACTCCAGGGCAGTTCAACCAGGGTTTCAAGATAATTGCGAATAACCCCGCTTTCGGCCGAGGAGTAAGACATTTTCGAAAATTTATCCAATTCCTTGAGAGCCTTTTCACGAACTTCCTTGGGCATCTTGGCCTTATCTATGGATTCGCGAAATTCCTTCACTTCAGTCGCCACCTCATCATTCTCACCCAGTTCTTTCTGAATCGCCTTGATCTGCTCTCTGAGGTAGTATTCTTTTTGAACCTGCTCCATTTGTTTGCGAACACGACCTCGAATCTTCTTTTCGATATTGAGGATCTCAATTTCGCGATTGAGAACATCGCAAATCATTGATAGACGCTCTTCAGCAGAAAACGCAGCTAAAACCTTTTGCTTAACATCCACCTTCAGCTTCAGGTGGGCCACGATGATATCCGCTAAACGACCTGGAGACTCCACGCTATTGGTGACATTAATAATCTCAATGGGAACATTCTTATTGAGTTTAATATACTGCTCAAACTGGGCGATCACATTCCGCATCAGAGCCTGGGTTCGGAGGTTTTTCTCCTCTTCATCCATATACTCTTCAACTTCAGCACAATAAAAAGGCTCGGTCTCTACATAGTCCAGGATTTTCGCCCGCGAGGTTCCTTCAACCAAAATTTTGACAATGCCGTCAGGGAGCTTGAGAAGTTGCATGATCTCAGCGATTGTACCTACATCATGCAGATCTTCAATATCGGGGTTATCTGTTTTGGCCTGTTTTTGAGAAACGAGAAGAATTTCACGATTCTCCTCCATTGCTTTTTCTATGGCCTTTAAGGAAAGGGAGCGCCCCACAAATAAGGGGATCACCATATATGGGAAAACAACGATTTCGCGCAGGGGAAGAATGGGGATCTCAAAACTGCCTTCACGCTTTTCCCTTGGAGATTCCACCTGGCCTTCAAGATTTTCCAAAACGGCCTCCAATTCAGAGGAAGCTTCAGGATCAAAGTCTTCCTCTCCCAGTACATCTTCAATATCATCAGGAAGCTTGGACTTTTTTTTGCGTTTGGGCTCTGACATGGCTACTCCTCCAGTTCGATTGCGAGAGAATCGGGGCCCCCCCCAGAAAACTTACCCGACTCAGAATAATCCTTTAAAATAAATACTTTCGGAAATAATTACAATCAAAACACTTGATAATCTTTATTCTTTTGTAACCACTCTCGCGCTGATACATGGGTCTGAAATTCACATGTACGCGGGATCCGCAACGCGGACACTTCCCTTTGGAATACACATAAATTACAGTGACAATGCAAAGCGAGACAAATAAGATCATAAATAACCACAGGATTTTCCCCCGGGTGAGAAAGCCTCCCATGCCTTGCTCAGGTAGGTCTTTTTCCCATTTTCCGCCTTCAGAAAACTCCTCTAGAAGGGTGAAATAATCACGGATTCCCTCCACAAGTGAGGCCTGATTGGAAAGATCCTGACGGAAAAGCAGGATTTTTTCGCGCAAAATACTTCGAACCGTGTCCAAAGACATAGCACCGCGCAGTCCGTACCCAGACGAAAAATTGATCCTACCGTTGAGTGTGCCCTCCTCAATCTGAAGATAAAGAAGCACTCCGCGATCTTTCGGGACCCCCTTGATAAAATCCGCAAACTCCCTGCGGACATCGTCCTCAAAACCGGCAAGACTGGACTTGGATTCTGTCTTAAAAAGAAAGGTGACTCCAATTTTTTCCTGCAACTCTTGAGACGCGCGATTGATCTCCTCACGAGCCTTGCGCAAGAGGAGATTGGCGTCATCCTGTACAGCTGCTACGAGCTGCGAAGATAGAAACAACCCTAAGCCAAGAAGAAAAAAAAGAAGCCTGATGCGCAGATCTCCCATTTTATGAATCCCAGAATAAAATGACTCCGCAATCCTTGCAAAAATGCACCTGCCCCTGGTAACGAACATCCTCGTAAAGTCTGCGGGCCAACTGCATTGAGCAGGATGGACAATGCTCTGATTCAAGGCTAAAAACTACGCGGCTGAAACGGGATTTTTTCCGAAACCGCTCATAAACCTCAATAACATTGCCCTCCAACCCCTCCAAAAACTGAGAACGCTCCCCCTCCATCTCCAAAAGCCGGGGCTGAAACTGACTCAACTCAGAATTTGCTTCGTCAACCTCTCGAGATTCACGGCCACGATACCCCTCAAGATCATCTTGTTTCTTCTTGAGAGCTTCTCCCATGGCCTCCTGGGACTCTGAAAGACTGATCCATTCGGACTCGGTCTTGCTCAACGCGTCCCTAACCTTGCCCAAGCTGGAATCAACAGCCTCTAAAACTCTTTGACTTGTTGCCTGGGTCCGCTTTCTGTCAAGAGCAGACTGTTCTTCTTCAAGTTCTGCCATTGATCTTTCAATATTGCGCACTTGAAGGTCCAGCTGCGCCTTTTTATCACGCAGGTTTTTCACGTCCTCTTCAAGCCCCCGCTCACCCGCGAACAGCTCCTCTACCCTTTGCTTGCATTGGGTTAATTTCTTGGAAGTATCAAGGATCTCAAGATCCAGTCTGGATAGGGATGAAAGTTTCTCTAACATAGAATCAGAAATTCAGGAAAAACAGCCCACAAAGTTAAACCATTATCCCCCAAGAATCAATGGAAACTGGAGAAAAACTAAGCGTCACCATATCTAAAGATAAAGTTTTATAACGAAGCTGGCTATGGAGTTTGCGTATGGTTTGGCTCTTAACTTAGAATCAGGCCTATGCGCAGAAAAAAAGGCCTTGTCATCCTGGCGGTTCTGGGGATTCTTGCCATTTTGGGGTTGGTATTTCTCAGTCTGCACTGGATGACGAGGCAACGCAACCTCGAAAGTCATAAAATCTATTTTCTAGAGGTTTCACGAACCCTTGCGGAATCAGGACTTCAGATTCTGCTTAGAGCCCTGCGGGACTCAGGAAAAATTCGCTCCGAGAGAGATCTCTCAATCCTCCTACAGTCCCAGAATTTTCATAAAGAGAGCTTCTACGGTTTTTTCCTACAACCCATTCAACGTCTCCTGTCCGGCGGTCCTTCATCAGAACTCTCACATCAGCAAATCCTTGATCGACTTGACGCTTCATTTAAAAACCTTCTCGAAAACCTGAGCGAAAAACTTCCCGGAAGTTCTCTGGAGTTCAGGGTCCATTTGACGGCATCCCCATTCTTTCCCAATTCACCCTTGAAAGACCCTGTAGAAAAAATAGTCCGCCTCACTCTCGTGTGCACAGGACACTACCGAGGTACAAACCGCAAAGCCTCGGTTTCGAGGGATTTACGGGTTTACAATCTCCTCGCCCCCCTGACCTCCAAGTTCACCTTCTACCATAAATCCTTTGCAGGGGGTAAATATAATCGCCTGGTCACCAATCTTTACGGTCAACCGGTACTCGATGCCCGCGGTGAGTTTAAGTATCCTGACAACGCATTTCCGATGATCTTGATCAATGGCCCCACGCAGTCCGGTCAGGGAATCCCCACGGACACTGAGCTTTTAGGAGGACGCGGGGGCTCCGGTCCTCTTGCTTTTGAACACCTGACAGACCCTTCAGAAATTGAACGCTCCCGTGAAGCCATTCTTAGACGAGGGTTTCTTTTTTTCGGACCTCAGAATGGAGTGGATACGGGAACCGTTCTCAACCTAACCCCAGGGCTAGAACCCAGCGCATTTGGTGAGTACTTCCACCTCTTTAACGTAAACCAGGACGGTGGGGCACATAGCTACCCCTCCATTCAGTTCACGAATCTCCCCGCATACCTGGAAAACAGTCTAAACATCGTGAATCGTTTTTCAATCCAGGACGGCGGTCCCCGTATACTCTCGGGAAAGGCGGATATTTATACGCTCTATGAGGGATTTTACGAGCCGGATGCCACCACAAATTTTGCGAAAAATCCCGGAGAAGCTGGAATCATTAAAACCGGCTACTCTGCCTTCTCCTCCCTTATCCACCCTTTTGGGACCTATGCCTTTCCCTCACGAGCCTATACCGTGGGGGCCGCATTTCAAGCCATGGCCAAGCTCTCGTCCATCGGCGTGGATCGACTTGACACCGGACAGGATGAGAGCAATCAGTCTTATTGCTGGAATAGTCCGGTTCCAAAACGTGATGGCACGGCGCTATACCTCTTTCAGACCACAGAAAATGGCTTTGAATCTCCAATTCCGGGAATCACTCTTGATACGGTACGCAAAACCCTGTCCAATAAGAATTTCATTGAAAACTGCACTGAGCCTGAAACCCTGAACCCACCCCCAGACTTCGGTTATGGCAATATTTTTCCTGACTATCAGTCCTACCGAACCCACATGTCAGGAATTCTTGCTGTACCTTTGAATCATATTCTGGACTACCCACATTACACGCATAAGGTTATTCCCCCGCCCGGTCATGAAAACTTCAGAGCCTTTATGTTTCCCCCTTATGACAAAAACTCACTGCTCAAGCTTCCAGCTACATTTGAAGAATCCTGGGGCATAAAAAAAACGAATCTAGACCCTCAAAACTCCTTTTACTTTAAGGGGGATGTAAACCAATTTGAACCGGACCGATGGCAGTTGATGCGAACTTTTTTTGAAATCCAAAATATTGCAGACCTGATCGATTTGGGACTTCTCAAGTCTACGCCAGCCGCATACCTACTCAACGGCAGAGGGCATCAACTCTACCTGGAGGGAGACTTTATCCTGGATAAACCTCTGATCGTAGAAGACCATACCAATCTCTATGTTGCTGGAAACTGCCAATTGCCCCCGGTAGATACCGAGTTTTACTTCAATCTTAGCTGCCATAGAATTACCCTTGCCAACCCAGGTTTGGGTGATGCTGAAACGGTGTTTCGCGCTTTTTTGAACGCACGTTCATCTCTGGGGAAAAAAGAGCCGTCTTTTCCTGTTTCGATCCTGGGGGGCATCGCAATGCATCAGCTAGAAGCCAATGTCTTTCACACACCGACGGTAGTCACCTACAACCCGCTTTTCAGCCCTCTGGAACCGGGAAGAGACCTGTTCTACCGTATGGCTCTTGACGATCGAAACCTGGAATGGAGCCTCCAAATATGAGATCGACGGGCTTCTCCCTGGTTGAAAGCCTTATCGCAGGAGCCCTGGCGGTCTTACTCATCCTACCCCTTTCAGCCCTGTTTCAGCAGTCGCGCATGGATACTGAACTGAGCCTAAACGAAATTCGCGCTTCGCTTCTAGCGCGTGAGGTCGTGGATCAAATTCAAACCCTTAAATACGTCATGGGTTTCGATCGCCTGTCTCCCATCTCATCCCATAGAAAATCAGCTCCTTTCCTTGAACTGGCAGAATGGAATGACGCTCCACTCTATGGATCAAAAGCTGGACGTAGCTTTTCAAAACTCTACCTCTCACCCCTACCCCCGGGATACCGCCGGCTGATCAAGATCTACCCCTCCAATTTAGGACCGGATGAAAGCCGCTATCTTGCCAGCCCAAACCTCATCACCCTCGAGGTGCGCATGGAATGGAAAACAATGTATTCACAGGTTTATAACCGCCATATCTCGCTCCTTTCGATTCTTGCCCGCGACGATATTTTCCCGGAGTTTTAGTCATGAGACCCACCGTCAAAAATCCAGTTCTTGGTCTCAAAGGCATGAGCTTGATTGAACTTCTTTTTTCGGTTTTCGTCGCCACCTTGATCATGATGGGAGTTTTTTCGTATTTCTCGGATTCTGTACGTGGTGTAGCTCATTCTGAAGACAGCTTGAAAACGGTTGAAGAAATTGGCAGGATCACGCGACAATTGCGTTATGATCTTTCTGAAATCAGACCTTTTCAAGGACCGAATGGAGAGAGTATCGACCTCTATCAAACGCCTGAATCCTTTCCCATTCATCGCAGAGACTATGCTTACAAGGTTTTCGAAACAAACGCCAGCTCCAGTTCAGAGATCAAGGTCGACAGAACAGAAAAAGAGTTTCGCAGGGTCTTTAAAGACGATAAAATTCAATATCTGGCAAAACGCAGACTCGACTCCTGGTTCGATGACAGACCCATTCACGGGGGAGGTCATTTAGGGGCTCTTGAAGACGGATTTGTCAGTTTTCCAGTGAAGCTTCGAGAGCATCCGGGCGTAAAAATCAGAGACCATTATCTTTTCTCTGGGGGAAAAAAAATTCTCTACCGCCACTATGGAGCCCCCTTCAACTATGTGGGGCTCTATGAAATGGACAGCTCCGGAAATCCCGTGGAAATTACCCTCTTTGGCAAAAACGCCAGCGGAGAGGGTCGAATTCCAGGGTTTTCTATGGAGCCTATTTTTGAATTTGTGCTATACCCCGTTGAATATTCTCCAGAGAAAAAATTGGATTTTTTAAGGTATTTCTTGCAAATAAAGCTTGAATTTCAAGGCAGTTCATCAGGAACCGGACCCATGTCACGACGTGTGGAGTTGGAGTTTAGCGTGATGAGTCCCTTTCTAAACGGACAAAAATTTCATCGAGGACGATCTATACAATGAAATCCAAGCCTATGACATCTGAGGCATATCTTCATGTTATCGAAGTTGTAAACCCCTGGCTCTACCACCTTTTCAGTCATTTTACAGATGATAGTCAACAGGTCTTGGAATGGACAGAACAAATCTGCAAAATCATTGCGGTCGAAGATCTTTCAACCACCGCGAGGACCGAGAAGTTGAAGCTTGAGGCCTTTTCTACAGCTTTTGGCATGCTACAAACAAAGCCGCAGACAGAAAACCTCTTTAAACGAGTCAATGACCTACTCTATGAAGACCCGGTCTTCGAACCTCTGGGAGAAGACTTTTTTCGTGAGGAGAAACTACCCGGTAGGGAGCGTCTTCTGCATTTTCGACTATCGCAACTCAACACCCCCATTAGACTTATCCTCGATCTTTGTTTACTGGAAAACTTTCCCATTCCAAAAGTCGCCAAATGGCTACAAATTTCAGAAAACATGCTGGAACCCTTCCTCTTCAGTCTATTTCACACACTGGCTGGCGATATTGAAATCCAAACCACGCAATCCCAAAATACTCTGGAACTTTTTCGACGCTCACTAGCGGCTCAAAAACAGTCCTCTATCTCAAAAACTGAAGATGAGTTTTCGCGACGAACCCGGCGCCTGGCCTCCTTTTTCTCGCAAGACATCCGCAATAAGCTGAGCCAAAAAGATCTGCACCTGATTCTAAGCCATAGATTTCCCAACGCGAGTCCCTCTGCTGAAGCACCCAGGCCCGCGACTCCCTCGGTCATAGCCTCGATCCGAGCTGAAAATCAAACCCTTCACTCAACCGTGACTACCCCCACTCATATCGCAAAATCCGCAAAACCTCAAAGCCGATTGAAACTGGCTAAAGCCGCGGCCTTTATCCTGGGAGTTTTTCTATGTCTGGCTGCTTTTCGAACGCTAAGCCCTCTGGAGGAGGGACCTCAAACAGGACCCCATGAAAAACATACGCAAAGCCTATCCCTGCAACAGCTTCGGTTTCGTAGAGGAGCGGAACTCGGTGAATTGGAGTTGGAATCTGAACTTAGACTAGTCTACCGTCTCGACAAAATTGAAGCTCCTGCAGAAGGGGCCCGCATCGAACTGAAAAGCGGAATCATCCTGGAGCTATCAGGGGGAAGCAAAGTCCGGGTCCATCATTTTTTGTTGGCTGAACTGATTTGGGGTGAAGTGTCTATTTTTTTTCCTAAAGAAGAAACCCCCTTTACTATGCGATCCACACATGGAGAGATTCAATCCTCAGGAAAAAATCTGCGTTTTGCCAGGTGGTCCCGAGAATTTTCGGTCGCCGGGGTGCGACGTGGCAGCCTGCTGGCTTCTCGGGGTGAAGAGCGGGTTCGAGTCCAGGAGGGCCAGGAAATTCGCCTAGGAAAAGGACTTCCCGTACGCACTGCCGACTACTCGTCTTCGAGCTTCCTCAAAAAAGCCGGTAGACGAATTCAAATTCACTCTTCTTCAAGCTTTCAAAGAGAACTCCTACCCGTAAATAGTGAATACGAGGACGAGAGCCTCCGAGAGCGAATTTCACTGCCAGAGCAGATTAAATCAGCCCCTTCAATCACCCAAAAGGACTTCCATCAAAAACTCTAATTTCAACTTATCTTAAAAAATCAGTTTTTTAAGCCTTGAACCTCTTTATGAAATGTCGAAAATCTAGTATGTTCGTCTCCCGGTTTGAGCACAGGAAAAAGGTGGATTTTTTAGTCGACTCCGTGGACGTTAATCTGGGTGGATTATGGCAGACTTTAGAGACACTGAAGTAATCCAAGCCTTTAATGACGCTGAGACCAGAGCTGAAGAGTGGCGATTACCCAAGGATACCTACGGGGCTGATATTGAGGAAGTACCTCCTGAATTTCTGGGTTCGGACGAAAAAGAAGAAATAGGTGAAGATTCCCCAGAGTCGAAAATGAGTGCTGAAGCAAACGATACAACCCAAGACGGGTTTTTCCAGGACGCCCCCTTTAAGAACGCGCCTCCCTCTACACCTGACTCAGAATCGACAACCGCAGATCCAAGTCCAGCGGGGGAGGCGGATGAGGCCACGGCTGGAAATATGTCACAAGCAGACATCGAGGCTCTCATTGCGAGTGTGAATCTCGGATCATCTACTGACGAACCCACAGGCGAGGAACCTGTCAAAAAAGAGGGACTCATGCAGTCGCCACCGGCGGACATCATGAGTCAGGAGGATATCGAATCCCTCCTCACTGGCCAGCAGGCCAAACCCCCAGAGCCTCCTGAACAGGAGACCGGCATCAGCCCCGAAGAGGAAAAAGCTCTCATCGTGGATGAAGATGAACAAAAAGAAACCACCAGATCTCTCTCCGAAGACGAAATTGCTAATATGTTCAATGCGGCCCAAAAAGTCGAATTTGAACCTAAAGCTCCCGAAACGGAAAATGAATCCGAGCCTCAAGCCCTTGAAGATACTCAATCTGTGGAAGAACCCACACCAGCAGTTGAAAAATCTGAAGCTCCACCTGAAGTAGAGGAACCTCCAGCGACGGAACAGTCTCCGCCCGAGAACGAGCCACAAAAAACCGCCGAGACTACGGAAACCCCACATGAAGAGGGGGGAAATCAAGGAGAAATACCGGCCAAGGATACATCGCCTGGAGAAGTTCCCCCCGAAGTGGCAGAATCATCTCCCGCACAGCAATTATCCGAAGAGCTTGATACCGAAGCCCTCCTGAGCCAGGACAGTTTTGAAGAACCTCTTGATGAATCGCCCGAGGTTCAGACGACGGAAGATGAACCTCCATCAGAAGTTCTGGAATCTGAATTGCAGGCCCTCCTTAAAACAGAAGAAAGTGCTGAGGAAACTCAAGCTGAAAAAGACACACTTTTGAGCCGTGAAGAACTCTCGGCCATGATGAAAACCCCGCCTGAAGATCCCACGCCGACTCCCGCCCCTGAGGCTGAGGCCCCAGTAAAAGCAGAAGCCCAAGCAACCGCAGAAGAGCCTGAAGCGAGCGTTACCGAAGAGCCCTACGCGGAACCTGAAAAATTCACTGAAGAAAAAATCCAGGCATTGGCGGAACATACCAATGAAATTTCACAACAGCTAACAGATGTTGAAAAACATGGGAATAGTGGTGAACCTGAGAGCCAGTTTCAGCCCGGAAAGGTCCCTGGCAAGGCCCAGGATAAAACCGGAAAAGCAGATAAAACAGGCAAAAGTCGCTCCTTTAAGATTCCACTTTGGAGCGAAGGGTCCTCCTGGAAAAGATTGGGAATCTTAACCACAGCAGTCAGTGTGATTGGTGCGGGCATTTATTTTGTCCCCGCCTGGATTCAGCCCCCGCCCCCAGAGGTCGTCAAGGTAGAGCACCCATCTGAAAAATGGCCCTGGGAAAAAAACCCAAATCAAAACAGCAGTGTGAAATATAGAATCCACGTTCCGGGGGCGTCTGTAACCTTGAGCTCCCTAGTTTCTCTCGATTCAAGATCTCTAAATAAAATGGAACCCGGACATATTAGTCAGTATTACGAGAAACAGAGAAAAAGAAGAAAGATTCAAAAATTTCGCTTCCTAAACCATGTCCGCTACCATAAAGACCCATCGGACCCGATTACGCGCATGGCTCAATACGACTACACCTATAAAGACCTCCAAGGGCGCAATCATTTAATTCGCTCCCTGTTTTTTGGAGTGGGAGCCCAAGTTTTTAGACTCGGGATCCAGGCCACAACCAATGATGCCGAAGGCAGCTCAAGTAGTCAGGTTTCTCAAAACCTGAACCAGGTGTTCCAGGACTTTTTCGGCCTGTCACGCACCTCCTATCTACCCGAGTATTTTCTTGAAAAAGAATTCACCGTTTTCACGAAAAACTCAAGATATTTAGCTCAAAGAGCCATCATGCTCGATCGTTAACCTCTAGAGCATTTTTCAGAAACTTATAGCCACGGAAGGCATACCTGCAAGTCAGGGCTGCATCAGTCATTGATCCGGTCTGTATCAAACAGCCACATAATTATATAAACCGCTCTAGGCCTGCTCAACAATACTCAAGAGCTCACGCGTGAATGAGAGTCCAAATTGACGAACAAGGGCTTTTTCAGCAAATTTGACCAATAACTCTCCCTGATGCCAGGAGGATAGACAACTCCCTCTGCGCTCATAATTCAAACTCTTGTAAAAGCGGGTCTCCTTATAGATCAAAGGGTATAAATGACAAGATAAGGGCTTTTGAAATTCAAGCTTTGAGGACAAGAACTGCTTTTCAAACAAGCAAATTGAGACTCCCTTCGCATCACGTTGCGAATAGACGCAAGGCCCCCCTCTTCCAAGTAATGGGGTATAAAGCTGAGTTTTCTTCCCCGATACCAAACCATCACGCAATACCTGAGCCTTTGACGCACCATCCATTTGAGGCAAAATTTCATCACGGTTGCTCTCAATCCAACGCGCTTCAGCCTCTGTCAGTGGACCGCCACTTTCACCATCTACACAGCACTCACCCAAACAACTCCCGATCTGACAACCAAAACGAGCCTTTTTTAGCCCTTCGGCCACCATGACATCCTGAACAAAAAACATAGAGCACAATTATAAGCTAACCAGGCCCTCGCTTAAACCCGTCGAAGACTCTCGTGTGCTTGACGACGGACTCCTAAATTCTGTCTCCTATTTCCCCCCTCTTTCCTACACTTGCGCCTAGTGTTAGAATGTGCGCCGTCATCCAGGGCTGAATAACCTGATAAACAGGAGGAAATCTAATGTGCCAAGAACCGGGGAATGAATCCTCAGAGGGAGATTACCGCAAAAACATCGTTGATTTGATGACCGAATCTCAAGAATACCGCTCCCTGATCTTCCATATAGCGTCAATTCCCAGTGAAGATCGTGGAAAACTTCAAACACCCCCCATGCTTCAAAAAAGCTGGAAAACGCTCACAGAAGGAAACAACGCGGATTACGCAGTGCTGAACTACTATACGCGTAAGGGAATCCTCAAGGCATAAGCTGAAATCGAGAACCTATGAAAGTCGTCAACAACGGTATTGAGCTCATTGGTCATACCCCCATACAAATTCTGAACCAACTCTCGCAAGAGGGCTCTGCCAAGGTATGGGCCAAGCTTGAATTCCAAGGCCCTGGTTCTTCGGTCAAGGACAGAATTGCCCTGCATATGATTCGTGAAGCAGAAAAAAACGGATTGCTTAAACCCCAGGGTACTGTAATTGAGGCAACGGCAGGCAATACAGGTATTGGCCTGGCCATCGTGGCCGCTGCCATGGACTATAAATTCATCTGCATTATGCCCGCCAAATTCTCCATAGAAAAACAAAAGGTCATGGAATTTCTGGGTGGGGAGGTCATTCGAACTCCCACGGACGACGGAATGAAAGGCGCCCTGGCCAAAGCCTACGAGATTCAGGCAGAAACTCCTGGGGCCTGGGTAGTTAATCAGTTTGAGAATCAGGCAAATCCTGAGTGTCATTACCAAACCACCGGCAAAGAAATCTGGGAACAAACCCAAGGCCGCGTCACCCATCTGGCTGTTGGAGCTGGAACCGGGGGCA
>CAZRLV010000058.1:0-13244 GCA_964600955.1 uncultured bacterium | reverse complement strand
TGACCCCCGGCCTTATCTTTCGAACGACACGCAGTGTTCAAGCTACCACCATTCCAATCTATCTTGAGACATTGCCGATCAATGATGATGACATTTTTGATTTAGTCGCAGTGGACCCTCTTTTTGAAAAGTTTACCGTTTTTCTCTCAAATAACGGTCGCAGTTTAACCTATAGTCCAAATGCTGAAACCTATGATACAGATGGGGTGGCCGGTGGAGTTGGCTTTGGTGATTTAGATCGGGCCTATGACAATAATCCTGGCGGAGTCAATGCCACACATCAGGATTTGGTAATCTCAAATTTTGATAGAGACAGTATCACAATTTTCTTTAACGGAGGCGCCGTAAGCTCAGGAATTAACAAAGACTTCAGCTTCTCTCACGGAGGTTTTCCTAAAGAGGTGATTTCCGTAGGAAAAGGACCGCGAGGAGTCACTGTAATTGACCTCAATCTTGATGGACATTTAGATATCGCCGTAGCGAATCAAACGGGAAACAATATCTCGGTAATTTACAATAAAGGTGAAGTCGGTAGATTTGTCTATGCTGACCCTATTTATTATTCGGTTGGATTTTCACCCCTTTCAATTCAATCCTTGCGCACAAGAACCCATTTAGCTTCTCCCAATTCTGGTAATATGGCTCCAGACTTAGTGGTTCTAAATCAAAGCGGAGAAAGTTTATCTATCCTGCTGAATAGACATGCTCAAGGTGTTAACGGTTTTGAGCCCCCCAGGCAAGTAAACATCAGTGAATATTTCCCCAGTCACAACCTTCTACTGGATACGGTTACGGAACAACCCGTAGACCCGTTCAATCGCTTTCCCCGCCATATAGAAAGCGGAGACTTTGGTAATATCACCAACCGTGCATCTCAGGACATTAGCAGTCTAATTTCTCTCCCACCCCACACGTTAACGGAATTCGTTACTGAAACCCAGCGCTACGAAAACTTTGTCGTCGCCAACGAGCGCATGATTTACAATCTTAAAAACATCGGTGCCAAGGAATACAGTGCCTACCAGGCTGCGATCACCAGCTTTCATATTGACCCTCTTGGAATTTTGCATGTAGATTCACAAACCCGCCACCCCCAGGGAGTTGTTAAAAGCCTAATGACCAGCGGAAGTCGCGTCTATTGGAGCCACACCCTCGTAAGCGACAGTATATGGCAAGGACAAAGCGGAACAGATTCCACATTATTTACCACATCTTACCTGCACTCAGCTACGATTTTCGACAGTCTTATTTCCGCCGATATTTCTGAATTCGCAACCAATCAACCCTCACCTCAAACCGCTTTTGACATCCGCCAGGGGGAGCTCGGCTCCTCTCTTGAGGCCCTTGTTTTTGTTTCCAACCCCTATACACACCAACATAAGATTTACGGGTTGCACTCTGGAGAAAACAAAGGGGTGCTTGAATTAAGTGGGTTAGACTCCAATAGTATTCAAGCAGACTATGTGGTTAACTCCCAACGAATAACCCCTCAGCCGACTCAGCCCGGAACATACTTCTTCGATCAAGTCTCACTTTTTAACCCCTCTGGAATGACCTTGGATCCAAATAAGGTTTCAATTTTACTCGCTGACAGCGGAAACGAGTTTATTCGTATCATTGATCGTGATTCAAATGTTACGCGTACCATGCCTGTTCTTAACCCACAAAATCCGGTCCTAAACAATATTATTGATATCACTAATGTTAGAAACACCTTTAACTATTATGTCATTAGCTCGGACCGTAAACTTTACCTTGTCAATCCAAGCAACGACCCAATTACCGCTACCACCCAAACTCTTTCCGTAGAGTTTAGCGCAGACCGGACGAGTCAGTGGTTTAAAATTGAGTCTCGTCAAAACCTGCTTTATATTGCTTCACGAAATCAAAACGGGCTTACCGGCAAGATTCTTAGGATTGACCTGGACACGACCCCCCTAAATACAACCTCTATCCAGCTAGCTGACGACTCTCAAGGCAACCCACAAAACTTTGATTATCTTGGCGGATTCACTCTGAGCGAAGATGGAAATCGTCTTTATTTCTCCGAAAAAAACAACTCGCAAATTAAAGTCGTTGACCTCTCTCAAAGTGATCTAAACCCCGTAACCTTGGCTGGCATAAAAGGAATTAATGGACATTTTGATGGTCCCAATACTTCAGCCCTATTGGGAAACCCCGGAGACCTGGCCCTGAATCAGGCAGAGGACAAATTATTTTTTATTGACGGCTCAACCATTCGCAGTGTCAACCTTGAATTAGTGCCCGTGGGTGAAGAACTTGAAGTGTCTACTATTTCAGGTGATCCGCTACGAACTGGCATTATCAACGGGGATGGACAAAGAGCTCGCTTTATTAGCCCCTCCCATCTTCTTTATGAACTTCGGGACCAAAAAGACGTCCTCTACATCTCTGACACAGGCGCTCACAACATACGAAAAGTAGAGATTGATCCGTAAATTAAGAACCAAGAATTAAAAATCTATGGACCTAAGTGTTGTTGTTCCGGTTTTTGATGAGGCTGAAAATATTCAGGAGCTGCATGCTAGCCTGAAGGCGGAGCTGGAGGCTTCGCGTCTACATTACGAGCTTATCTTTGTTGATGATGGCTCGCACGATAGAAGTTTTGAAATTCTAAAGGTACTGGGCCATGAAGACCCGTCCCTTCGCTGTATCCGGCTTTCGCGCAATTTTGGTCAGACTTCAGCACTCGCGGCGGGAATTCGCGGCGCACAGGGTGAGTGGATTGCCACCTTGGATGGCGACCTCCAAAATGACCCTGCTGATATTTTGCCCCTGCTCGAAGAGGGCACTAAGGGTTTTGATATTGTCTCGGGTTGGCGCAAAAAACGCGATGACCCATCGCTACGGGTGTTTTTGTCACAAGTCGCCAATCGCATCTCCGCCGGGATCACCGGACTGGAACTGCACGATTACGGTTGCTCCATGAAGATCTACCGCAAAAGCACTCTGGCACGTATCCGCCTCTCAGGTGAAATGCACCGCTTTTTGCCCCTCTACGCCTACCTCAAGGGCGCCAAAGTTACTGAAAAGGTGGTCAATCACCGACCGCGCGAGCGCGGTCAGTCCAAATACGGGTATCTAAGAATTCTAAGAGTGGTTTTAGATATGGTTTTATTCTCCTTTCTTTTTCACAGCCGCACACCGCTACCGTATTTTGCGCGCATCGCCATGGTTTGTTTAGTCCTGAGCCTTGGGTTGCTTGGGTTTGCTTTTTTCCAGGGCTCCAGCATTTTGGCCGTGGCCAGCCTCCTATTTTTTGTTCTCAGCTCAAACACCCTGCTATTTTCTTTGATTCTGGAGTTGATTATCCGCACCCATTACCTCTCCCAACAAGAGGCCCAATACACCATCAAAGAAGTCATGAATTGCCAAAATCACCCCGATTATTTGTTTGCGGGAGAAGATAAGTCAAACCACGAAAAACATTAAAAACTCAAAAAAAGAGGGAGAGGTAGAAGGAACTACAGAACTATAGAATAAGAAAAGAGCGGGAAGGCGGAAGCAGAAGATGGGGACTATTTTTTTCTTTTCCCCATTCCGATGATTCCTGTAGTTCCGATAGTTCTGTAGTTCCTTCTCCCTCTTCATTTGTTCCGTTAGTTCCTTTTTCTTAAAGATACTTATGATTTCATATATTAAAGGTCTACTTTTATTGCGTGAGCCTGGGCGGGTTATTGTGAATACCGGTAATCTGGGCTTTAGCGTTCGTCTGGATCAGAAAACTGAATTAAAGATTGGGCCGACGGCTTCTGAGGTTGAACTTTTTACGTTTCAGGTTATCCGTGAAAACGAATGGTCTCTCTATGGTTTTGACAGCCTACTTAAGCTTGAAACCTTCGAGGTGCTTTTATCAGCAAACAAGGTGGGGCCTAAAATAGCCCTCAGCTTTCTCTCCACCCTCACCCCTGAGAAAATCTTAGAGAGTGTTTTGTCCGGCGACGCCAAATCCTTTGGTAAAATCCCCGGCGCAGGTCCAAAACTCCTCTCACAAGTCATTCTTGACTGCCAGAAAAAGTCCAAGCGCCTGAGCGAGAAATACGGACTTTCCTTCGGGGGCGATCTGACACCCAAAGAAGAACTACCCATCTCTGACCCCACGGTGATTGAAGCGCTGCTTCAACTTGGTTTCACACGTACAGAAGCCAGAGACTCCATGAACCACACCCTCACGGTCAAAGGCAGTCAAAACTTCGACCAGGAACAACAAATCAGCGAATGCCTGAAGTATTTTTATCAGAAGAAATAGGGAAGGCAGAGGGTGAGGAGAGGGAACTAGAGAACTATCGGAACAAATGAAGAGGGAGAAGGAACTACAGAACTATCGGAACTACAGGAATCATCGGAATGGGGGAGAAGATCCTTTCTTATTCTATAGTTCTTTAGTTCCTTCCCCCATTCTCGTCATCCTCCGGCTTGACCGGGGGATCCATCTTCTCTTTTCTTTTACCTTTCGTGTTTTTCGTGCCTTTCGTGGTTTCTAATCTCTTTCTTTGCTTTTGAGTTCAATTTCTTCTTTGTGGATTAGATATACATCTTTGGACACTAAATGTCTTAATTCTTCCAGTTTTCTTTGGGCTGAGATGACTTGGCCTTTGCTTAGATAGTCTTTGACGGAGGCCAGGATATTTTGGATTTTTTGGGTTCTTGAGAGCCATCTTACGGCGTCCACTGCCAATCGATTGTCCTTATACACCTGGTAGATGGCTTTATAGGTTTCTATGGTCTGATCGTATTCTTCTTTTTCAAAACCTTCGCGAGCCTGCTTCATGAAAACATCCGCGTTTTGACGCAGGCGTTTTCCCAGATTTTGAAAGCGGCTTAGTTTCACCTTGAAGGCGAGATCGCGACGAGCAATCAAAGTATCCTCAGTTTTTGCCTTCAGGTCTTTTTTGACCTTCTCCAACTCCTCCAGTTGGCCCGCAAGCTGTACTTGAAGGGTCTCAGCTTTTGTCTTCCATTTGTTCTTTAAAGAGGAGAGCTTTAAGCTAAAACCTAAGAAAACCAGAGCGACTAAAGCTAAATATAACCAGGGCCTGGGCCCTATAAATCCGAAGGTTCCCTGTGTGCCCCGCTCTGGACCACCAACTCCCAGATCCAGGGGTCCACCCGGTTCGGTCGCGCTCAGGTGCAAGTCTCGTTCCAGAGTCTCCATCAACGATTTCACACGCGCGACCTCTGCGGCCGGCAGCTCAATCTCCAGGGCTTGGAAAAGTTCTAAACAACTCTGAAGCTCGTAGTAGTTTTCGGATACGCCAACGCGGTCATGGAGAACATCTTTAACGGCGTCTTTGTCCTCGGCTTTGAGTTGGCTTTGGGCATTTGAACGCACCCTTTGATCCGGGTCTTTGAGACAGTTCCAAAGCATTTCCAGGTTTTGTGACTCCAGCTCAAGACGGACTTCTCCCATGGCTTCCACAGCATCCGAGCGCACCCGCGAGTCCGGGTGCTCCAGAAAACCTCCTAGAAGAACCTCAATTTTTTTAAGCGGCAGATGCGAAGATAATCTGGGTAGGACTTTTATCATTTTAGACAAAACAAATGGGTCGTCCTCAAAATGTAATGAACCCAGGAAAGCTGTGCAATGTTCCAGATTCAAATCAGGTCCTTCAAATACGTCGAGAGCCTTCAAGCGATAGGCCGGATCCGAAGATTGAAGGAGCCGTGACGGATCCATTAAGAAAAGGGTGAAATTCGTAATATTATAGCGCGAGCGCAATCGAAAAAGTGCCCGTTTCACCGAGTAGGCAACTTCCTGATCCTGCTCTTGACTAGCAAGTTTTACCAGAAAGCGAATCAGTTCACGATGCTGGGGTTTGATCTTATGACCGAGCTGATCAAGGACACGAATCTTGATCGAGGATCTTGGAGCATCTTCTATTGTCCTGATGATCTCCTGCTCAGAGGCCATAGTTCTTCCTTTTTTGTTTTGGAATATCGTTCCTTTTCCCGATAGGATTAACATGACTTGGAACATGATTCTGATTCTAATCTTGATTTCAGAAGCCTTCGGGATTCAATCCAGGTTCACGCAAGACTGTTTTGTTCCTGATCTAAAAGCCCAGGGAATATTTCATAATTGCTATAACGGAGTGAAATTTCAGCTTGTGAAAAGCCAGGGGACCACCGCCAGAACGAGCTTTTATATTTCCAGCTTTCCCATTAGCCGCGAAGAATATTTTCATTTCCTCAAAGATCGCCGGGTCAGACCAAAAAAAGCGCTCAAAGCTCTCAATCCAGCCAGACAGGGGCGAGCTGTTTTAGGCATTACCTGGAATGAGGCCCGCGATTATTGTCAGGCTTTTGGACATTCCCTGCCTTCAGAAGATCAGTGGGAAGCCGCTGACCTGGAAAACTTTGCATCTGAATTGGAGTGGACTGCGGATTATTTTAGCCGCTCAAAGCAGGCTAGACGCGTTAACCCCGGACACCTGCGCAGTGTCCGTTCGTCCCGCGATGGGATTCGACTAGGACGGTCCGCGTTTTTAAGAAACCCCAGGCTTGGCTTTCGCTGTGTTTCTACACCTGCGAGTTCCACCCCCCTGGAGGTTTTACTCAATCACTCGCAAGAACGTCCCACGGCTGACGGTTCGAATCAGCATTTCCTGCGCCTTGAAACCTTTCCTTCAGGCGCGAAAATCTATCTTGATCCCCAGTTACAGCATCGTCTGGGAAGGTCACCGTTTTTTGGAACCCTGGACAAAAAAACAACCACAGTGATTCTCAAAAAAAGAGGATACTACCCTAAGACCTTACGCCTTGAGACTCCGCCGGGCAAAGGACAGAGGCTTGCAATCCAACTCAAAAAACTACCCAAGGACCACTGGCGCGACCCACGACGCCAAATTTCCATGACCCTGGTCCCCGGAGGACGGCAAAACCTTGGGCTGGGGCCACTCAAAGCCGCAAAGGTTCAAAGGCAGATTTTGAAGCAGCGTAGAAACCACGACCTTTCAGCTGAGACCGTACGCCAATACCTCAAGCCTGAAGCTGAGCAAAACCAGGTTTTTGTAAAAGACTTCTATATGGATCAAGTTGAGGTTACCAACGCACAATACCTGAGTTATGCCAAAAAAGCATCACGGCCCAAGTCCCGCTGCTGGAACGTCAATCGTTTAGCGCGTCCCAACCAGCCTGTTGCTTGCGTTAATTGGCTAGAGGCCAGGGATTTTTGTCAGTTTTTTGGACTTGACCTACCCACTGAAGTCCAGTTTATACGTGCATCAAGTAATACCCAAGAAAACCCAAAAACCCAGTGGAAAAGAACTCCGCAGAACGCCGGACGAGAAAAACAGGATATCAGCCGCTATGGAATCCATGATTTGGGAGGCAACCTCAGTGAATGGACACTGGATTGGTATGACCCCCAGACTTATGCACAGATTCGCTTCTTTAATCCAAAACCCAGTTCACTGATTCGAGAGGAAAAGGTCATTCGTGGAGGATCTTTCGCGTCGCATCGTCTGGATAACCGCCTGAGCAAACGCCGGCACAAACATCCCCATCATTTCGCGCTGGACCTGGGGTTTCGCTGCGTTAAAAATAATCTAGGAGACAGAAATGAAAAACTCTGAAATTCATCATCAAAGGTCCTCAGAACTCCGTTACGAGATTCGTGAAATTGTCAGTCTGGCTAACCGCATCGAAAAGCTGGGTCGTAAAATCATCTGGGAAAATATTGGCGACCCCATAGCTCGGGGCCATCAAATTCCAAACTGGATGAAATCCATCCTGCGTAAAAACCTGATGGACAGTCAGTCCTTTGCCTATAACCCAAGCAATGGTCTGACAGCGACCCGCGAGTTTCTCGCCAGGGAAACCAATGCGAGAGGCGGGGTTCAAATCAGCTCGGATAACATCCTCTTCTTTAACGGGCTAGGAGATGCCATTGCCACTCTCTATACCTGTCTGCGCCCTGAAGCCAGAATTCTTCTACCTTCACCAGCTTATCCCACGCATTATGGCTTTGAGGCATTCCACGCCAATGAAAAGCCCCTGCAATATGAACTCAATCCTGAAAGAGGCTGGCAACCCAAAATTGAGAGTATGCGTAAAATCCTGGAAAACCACCCTGAAATCAAAGGAATTCTAATTATCAATCCGGGAAACCCCACCGGCATCGTTCACCCACCAGAAACTCTAAGAAAACTGGTTCACCTCGCCAGGGAATTTGGGGTTTTTCTGCTTGCCGATGAAATCTATGCGCGCATTACCTACCATGGAGCAGAGCATACGAGGCTCTCGGACCTTCTGGATGGGGTGGCTGGAATTTCCATGCAGGGCATATCCAAAGACCTGCCCTGGCCCGGAGCCCGCTGCGGCTGGCTGGAATTCTACAACCGCGCAAAACACCCTGAGTTCGATGCGTTTGTAGATACCCTGGAGTCTTTTAAAAGAATGGAGGTCTGCTCTACAACACTGCCTCAAAAAGTCATACCCGAGTTATTTTCCGACCCCCGTTTTAAAACCTATCAAAACGAGAGAAACCTATTTTTACAAAGACGGTCCAGAGAGTTCTTCGATAGCGTTAAAGGGATTCCGGGGCTACGCTTCAAACCATCGAGCGGAGCGTTTTATGCCAGTCCGGTTTTCGCTCCAGGAGTCTTAAATGACGAGCAGTTTCTGCCCCTGGACCCCAAGATCCTAGAAATCATAAAACCCGCCCTAAAAGGAGCATCGCCCGACAAGCGCATGGTGCTCTATGTCCTGGCTTCCACGGGAATCTGCCTCGTACCCTTGAGTTCCTTTCATACTTCTCACCAGGGCTTCAGAATTACATTACTAGAGCCCAATGATCAAGACTTCTATAAAATCTGCGCCACCCTAAGAAAAGCCATCACCCGCTATCTAAAGTCAAAATGCTCAGAACTTGAGGAGGAAGAAGACCTAAAGGCCGTAAGATTGTGAGGAAAGAAGGCCTTAAGAGGAGACAGGAGACAGAATTCAGAATGAAGATAAAAAACTTTACGACCTTTTGAGTGGATCCCCCGATCAAGTCGGAGGATGACAAAAATAAAGAACTACAGAACTATCGGAACTAGAGAACTATAGAATAAGAAAAGAGCGGGAAGGCGGAAAAAGAAGAATGAGCATAAAGACTTTTTACGACCATTTAAATGGATCCCCCGGTCAAGCCGTAGGATGACAGCTTTAGCAATACCCTCTTCTTATCTTTCCCCATTCCGATGATTCCTTTAGTTCCGATAGTTCTGTAGTTCCTTCTTCCTTCTTTCAAGCACCACCCCTTCCTTGGTATCCTGTGCGTCCCATAATTGACGAATGATGGGTTCGAACAGCTGTGCCGACTGGCAACTCCTGGCTGGCTCCCAGAGGTAGGCGCAATTTTTTTCCTGGATCTTCACTCCGAGGTCTTGCAGCTCCTCTAGCGCGCAGGGGTTCTTGGCAAGCTCCATCCAGGCCGCCGCCAAATCCAAAAGCGCCTTGATCTGAAATTCCAGATCACGGGTCCTGCTGTCAGGGCCAGCCTCTTCATGATTCACTCGAAGTTCCAGTAGCATCGGACGCAAATTCAGGTTAAAAAACTTCATCCATTGATAATAAGAAGTTCCGGGAAGGCATGACATACATTGTATTTTAGAACCGGAGTGGACTTCTATTCCAGTCAAAGTCTCAATTTGTCTTGCCAAACCACCGAAAACGAAGTCACGGGGAACTTATCTCCCTGCGGCTTAGCATGGCTAAAAAAACTAAGATTTTCCTCAGCATCAGTCTAGTCCTGGCGACCAACGCCGGACTCGTCTTTGGCCTTGGCAATGCAAATCAGGGTTTTGGGAATCGTCAGTTGAAGCCCAGTCTGGTTCCGCCTCCAGTGCATATACACCAGCGAAAAAAAATTCCTGGTCTCATCCACAAGGCCCCTTCTGAGCAAAGCAGCAAGGCAACCAGCCAACGAATATCTGTAGACCCTAATCTGGAGATCGTGATTCCAGGCTCAAGAAGCCAGTCGGTTTCCAAACCCTATATTTTTAAGCCCTATACCCAGGAGTTTATCCACAGCAATGTCAAACTGCTACATGTTGTTCTCCCCGACAGCATTGAGACCCTTCTGAGGTTAAAATATATTTCGCGTTCACATAGAAAAAACCTCAGACTTCTCATTCAAGCCAGCCACTACGCCGCGCTCATTGAGGAGCATCGCATTTTTCAGCTCAAAAAAACTGCCCTGGAACCCGTCAAGCGTCTCATCACGCATTTGATTATAAATATCGTGCTCGAGTTTCAAACAAACCCTCGGCACAAACTGCATGAGCTTAAGACCTATCTAAATTCACTGCGCTTCGAGGACCTGCATGGACTTCGCGCGCTCTTTGAGAAAACTCTCCTACACCTCAATCGGGGAGGAATGAGTGAAAACACCCAAAAAATCTACGACTGGATCGGCTCACAAAAAGAAAATCATGAGGAAATGGATACACACTGGACCTACCTGCATTTTCTAGACCGCAAGCCCGCTGGGATTCGGGCCGGATTCATGCGCTATCTCAGAATTTTGCTTTATGAAAATATCATGGAGACGATCCCGGTCCATAGTCAAACTTATCTAAAACATTCCGAAGCTTTGATCGATGTTTTTTCCACTCTCGAACCGGACCCATCGCTGATGAGAGACCTACAACTCCAGTTGGAATTCACGCGCTTGAAATTTGAACCCTATGAGGAACTCAAAACGATCTATGATCGGCTTTTGAGCTTATATCCAAAACTCCCGGGTAGTTCACAAAACTGGATTTCAAAACCCAAAAAAGCCAGACTTTTTTTTCCGTTTTTTGACCAGTTGGTCAACTTTGCAAATAAGCGTTTTCATAGAGGCGAACCATCCTGCACCCAGCCCCTCTCAACCCAACGCGAGGAATGCGTAAAGGCCTGGAGCGAAGCCACACGATTTTACCAATACGTTGCCCACCACGCCCCCTTCACCCTGCTAGCGCAAGAGAGCCTAAAAAAACTAAAACGCATCCAAAACACCAGCGTCGTAGATTTCCCCTTCATCTCCAAAGCCAAGCTACTAAAACTAACCGACAAAGCAGAGAAACCGTTTAAGTGAGAAGAAAGGTTTTAAGGTGGGAAAGACTGTGAGGCTTTAAGGAGGGTAGGCTGTAGGGTAAGAGAAGAGGAAAGAGGCGGTGTTATCTTTGTTCTTACTTCTTGCATTTCAAAACCCTTCAGCCTTACAGCCTTTCTTCAAAGATGGATCCCCTGGTCAAGCCAGAAGATGACAGGTTTTGGGGTTGAAGGTTGACTCGGCGGCTATTTTCTTCTCCAAGTTTTCTTCTTCATTCCTATGATTCCTATGATTCCTCTGCTACCTATGCTCCCTCTGATTCCTGGCTCCTAGTTTATTTTCTCTTTTTTTGATTTTTTGTAGTCTTCGATATAGCTGAGGATGCGCTGTCTTAGCTCTTCGGGGAGCCTGGGTAGAGTGATTTCGGAGGTTTGCGGGGCTTTACCCGGCTTTTTGGATTTTGGCATAGATGGCTGCTTCCATTCTCTCATCCATCAGGGAATTCCATTGGCGCACCAGGGTGGGACTGGTGACATTGATCTCGATCAATTTTGCATCGATTAGATCCACTCCGACAAAACACAGCCCGTCTTGACGTAGCACAGGCCCAAGGGTTTCGGCAATTTCCATTTCCGTCGGGGATAACTCGGGCAGACTCAGCTTTGAACCCAACCCAACGGCGCAACGAAACTCCCCATTTTGTGGAATACGCGAGATGACACCGCTTACTTCTCCATCAAGAAAAAAGACTCTTTTATCTCCCAAAATCACATTTTCCAAATATTCCTGGGCGATGATATGACGCTTCGAACGCTGAGTCAGGGTCTGTAAAATAGCATCACGATTGGGATCACCTTCTTTAAGCAGAAAGATCCCCCGGCTCCCAAATTCATGGATAGGTTTAAGCACAAGAGTTATTCCAAGTCTTTGTTGAAAACTCAAGACTTCCTCAGGTGAACAGGAAACCAGGGTCGCCGGGATGAATTCAGGAAAGCGTAGAGCATAGAGTTTTTCGTTGGCCTTCAAGATCCCCGAGGGTGAATTCACAAAAAATACAGAGCCCAGATCTTCTACGGTCACCAGCATCTCCATCAGTTCGGCATATTGCTGATCAAAAGGCGGGTCTTTACGAATAAAGCAAGCGTCAAGCTCTGAAACCGCGATTTCAGTCTCCTCCAGGACTTCAACAGGCGCCGCCTTGGAAAGATCTACTTCTACGCGACTGGCACGCACCCAGTATTCACGATCGAAAAACAGCCCTTCCTGTGTAAAAACATAGGACGGAAACCCAAGAACTCTGGCATAGTCCAAAAGTCCCAAAGTCGTATCTCTCTCCAGGTTTAACTGATCCAGGGGGTCCGCCAAAAAACCAATTTTCATCCTAGCCTCCGATGTGTCAGACATGGTAGAGACTGACGCACTTGATCCACATGCTCCAAGTTAAGATCTGCCACAATCAAAGCTTCGCGATGGGGGGCCTGTGCTAAAACCGTTCCCCAGGGGTCGATGATCATACTGCGCCCTGAGGTTCGCAGGCCATTTTCATGGTCACCGCACTGATTGGCCGCCAGAACATAGCACTGATTTTCTATGGCCCTGGCTCTTAAAAGAGGCTCCCAGTGATCAACCCCGGTCTTTTGAGTGAACGCTGAAGGCACCACCAGGATCTTTGAGCCCAGATTGACAAGAGCACGATAAAGCTCAGGAAAGCGCAGATCATAGCAAATGCTCATCCCGACCCCTCCCATTGGAGTTTCAATCATCCTGGCCAAATCACCCGCAGAAACCGTTGCCGACTCGCGATACACTGGCCCACCCGACAATTCAACATCAAAAAGGTGAATTTTGTCGTAAAAACCAAGGATATTTCCCTCAGGACCCAGGAAATATGAGCGATTTTTAACCTGGTCCTGTCCGGTCTCCCGCATAAAAATACTTCCGCCCACTAAAAATAGAGCATATTTTGCGGCAGATTCCTGTAAAAAATTAAGGCTAGGACTACTCTCTGAATTTTCGGCCATTTGAGGTTTTTTCCCATCTTCACAAAAACAGGAGAAGGCCTCGGGTAAAACTACGAACGTACAACCTAATTGCGAGGCTTCGGCCAGGAAAAAATCGGCTTTTTGCAGATTTTCCGAGCGCTCGTCCGATGAGGTCAGTTGAATGACACCGGTTCGCAAGGATTTCATCATTTTCCTAA
>CAZRLV010000057.1:0-13297 GCA_964600955.1 uncultured bacterium | reverse complement strand
CATCGATCTGGGTCATCAGAACAGGGATCTCAGGCTCGGGCCTGATTTTTGTAAGAGCGAGGCTGAAAAAGAAAAGGACTGCTTTTTTATGGCGGTCGTTGGCAGTTTTGTGGAGTTTTATTAAGCTTTCTGAAAAACTCTTTGATGTTTTGCGTCGTGACTCTTTTTGCAAAGCTCCATACCAGAGTGGTTTTTTCAAAACCCTGGCAAAACGGGCTAGAAAAAAGGGATGATTTTCACTCTCTAAGGCGCGAATAAGAGGAAGAATCGGAAGCGGTTCTTTGGGGATTTTTTCCATGATCTCAAGGGCTAGCAGCCGAGAGTACGGGTCTTCCTGGTCCAGGACAGCTCTCTTGAGAAGCCTCGGGGAGATCTTGTCTGGAAGGGTAAAATCAGTAGATTTCAACGCGGGATACTGGATGGAGTCGAAACCTGAGCTGGTAATTTTGACTGGGTTGAGCGAGTAGTCATAAAAAACGTCCGGGTCGAAATACCCTTTTTCTTTTAGCTCAAAAACAATATCTTCTATGGAATCCTGGGCTGGAATATAGCCTGGATGATGAAGGCGGACTTCGGCAAGAGAACGATTGAATTCTAAAACTGCAAGAGTTGAGTAATGCCTGGCCGCAAAAGACTTCAGTTCTTCGTAGCTTGAGATGCCCACAGCATCACAAAAGATGGATGAGGTGAGTAAAATCAAAAAGACGAAAGATCGCATGAAGTTCAGTGGTTAAGAATTAAAAAACGGGCTGGAAGCAGGGTCTTAAGACGCCTGCTACAGCCCATTTGTTTTTATAGCCAGATTTAACTTACTGGGCTAATTTCATGATATCAACACCAACACCGACCGTCCATGTGGCTCCAGAGAGTCTTCTCAGATCAGCGATGGAATAACGATCAGCATAGGCTTTAGCCGCCATCAGCAAAACATCGTCGCGGTGATTTAGCACCTTCAGAGACCAGGAAACTCTCAAAACATCTGAAGCTGAAAAATCACGGTGGAGATTGGACTTAAAAGCCCTGATCAGCTTGTCATCACTGCGTGAGGATACCGAAAGTTGAGCTTCATGCTCTGCCAGGATTTCAGTAATGAATATTGATTTACTCATATCCTGAATCTCACCATCTTTGCTGTCGTCCTTATCAGCAAGCATCAGATGAATACTGTCCTCTACACGATTTTTCCAAACCTTGTCCGCCAGCTTTTGAATATCTTCGTCTGAGTAAGTATGCAGATAAGCCTCTGAGGCGAAAAGCAAGAGCATATCTCGATGGGGGTGGCGGTTACGAATAGATTTTGCGATCTTGATGACCTCATTTACGGAAAATCCCATATCATAATTTTTATAGAAGAACTTTTCGCGCATGGCATCTCTCATACTGCTAGGTTTTACCCCTTTGGTTCTATTGATCATCTTCTCGATCATAGACATGCGCTTTTTTGCTTCAGGGCTGTTGTCTACAATGGCTTCGTCCCCGCCAATCATCGATGTGAGTCCACCCCAGAAGCCTTCGGACTCCTTGGCAATTCCTGTAGGTACCAGGGTCAGAATCATGGCCAGGGCCAGAATTGACGAAATTAATTTTCTTAGTTTCACGTTTGATCCTCCAAATTAAGGCCCATAAAAAGTACTGATAACCCTACGCGGGCTTCTGGGCTTCTGAATATTTTTACGAAGAAACCTCCAAGAAGTTGCAGTCAATCAAAGGTTTTTTTCTTTGGTTTGCAAGTTGATAAAAAGATGGATCCCCCGGTCAAGCCAGAGGATGACGGTATTTTACTCCCCCGTTCCATTGCTTCTTCTACTGACTCCTGAATTCTGCGTCCTGTCTCCTCATCTTCCTCTGGTTCCTTCTTCCTATTTCTTTGCACCCAATTCCTTAAACTCTTTGCGGAGCTTATTGAATTGTTTTTGATAGGTTTCTGAGTTATGCAGGCTGAAGGTTTCGCGGCTGATTTCTTCGAGGGTTACCCGGCCGAGTTGGATCAGGGCCGCCCTTGCTTTTTGGCGTAGTTGGCCTGTGAGTTCTTGTTCCTGGTCTGAGAGCGGTTCTGTTTCTTTTGCGGGTTGGTCCAGGTTTTGCCTGAGTTCTAGAATGGTCTTAAATTCACATGCCACTCTGGCGTTATCAGGTTCGTAATCCTGACAGAGTTCGTAACTGCGCAGTCCTACATGGCGTAGAAGCTCGGCGATTTCCTTGCGCAAAATGGCGGCGTCGCGTTTTGGCTTTTCTACCTCCGGCTCGGAGGCAGGTGTTTCCTCGGGGGCGAAAAGGTCAAATTCGGGTTCCTGCGGTTCTGAATCTTGAGGCTCCTGTCCATCGAGTTGCTCAAATGGTGTGATACCAGGAGCTAAGGATTCCTCAGATGTTTTCGTTTCATCTTCTTCGATAAATTGATCGTAGTCTTCCTCGCGAATAGAGAGCTTGTCAGGCTTGGACTGCAGGTTTCCATCCAGTGTCTCTGAGCATTGCGGGCTTAAAACCTCAACCAGTTGGGCGGCTCGCTCACGGACTTCAGCATCCGGGTCCTGACTGAGTTTTTGAAGCTCAACTATGACATCCTGTTCAGAATAGGCTTCAAGACTCTGAATGGCTCGTAAGCGGATGTCGCGATAGGGGTCCTTCAAACGCTCAATCAAGAGACCCTTTAGAAAAGAAGAGGGGGGAAGTTGTCTCACGGCCCAAACAGCGGACTCGCGCATGGAAAGTTTGGGCATTTCAATCATGGAACCCAGGGGTTTCTCAACTGAGGACTCTGAAACTTTTCCCAAAGCGACAATGGCGTTTGCGCGTACACGGTTATTTTCATGCTCAAGAAATTGCGTAAGCACTGCCTGGAGACGATCAGGAGGGGCCAGGCGACTCATGGTTTCTATGGCTAAAGCCACGACGCGTGGATCATTGCGTTTCAAGAGAGGAAGAACTCTTCGAAAATCCTGGTAATCTTCAGGGAGTGAGTCCATTTGCCTCTCGATACGGGTTTGTTTGGGC
This sequence comes from uncultured bacterium, assembly GCA_964600955.1. GTDB lineage: Bacteria > Muiribacteriota > UBA6191 > UBA6191 > UBA6191 > CAZRLV01. Next base: position 10,303 of record CAZRLV010000057.1, on the reverse strand, counting down.
AGGGCATTCTCCAGACTTTGAGAAGCCGCATGCTGTTCCTTTTGCAAAGTATTCGCAAACTCTTTTCTGAGATGGTTTAGAGCTTTTTTGGAGAGAAAAGCGATATCGGGACTGGGGGAATTTTGATGTTTGATCACCTGTTCTATCAGTTGGTTTAAAGGCTCGGCCCCATGTTTGTCCTTTTCAGATAGCCGTGAGACATACATGAGAGCCAGAATCTTGAGCTTTTCTTCCTCAGAGCTTAGGTCACTGAGTATTTTTTCAATTTGTCCTTCAGACATAAATTTTACCGATTTTCACTCCTTTTCCAGGAGGGGTCTAAAAGGCCAGGGGCAGTGGTCAAAATCAACCATCACTCGGTCATGCCCCTCACGATGGAGGGCCAGAGCCTGGCTTGCGGCCTCACAGATCTCAATACTTAGATCATTTTGCAAACTCATCAGGGCCTTTTTTAGCTTCTCGTTTCGATGGTACCCCATCGCTTGAATGGATTCAATTTTCAAATGGGGTAGTCTTTCCCCAATTCCTTGCAAAAGGTATCGGATGACTTCCTCACTGGTTTTGATATGGGCAAGGGCCAAAAGGGCACGATGTCGAGTCGGCTCGGCATTGGACTTCATCGCCGTTGCCAAAACTTCGAGAATCTTTGCATGGCCAAAGGCTGAAAGAATATGACAGGCATAGAAGCGCACACGCGAGTCCGGGTCCGCAAGGCTTCCAAATATTAGCGGCATATCTTGATCTGAGCCATGGCCCTTAAATGCTCCAAGTGCCGCAAGTCTTACCTGAGGGTTGTCATGGTCCAGGTACTGTGAGCAAAGGGCCAGATCCTGGGTTCTTAGATGGGGTCGAAGTTCTACCAGCGCTTTAATAACGCATGGAGTGGCATCAGATTGGGTTTGAAGCAGACTCAGGCAGGATTGGCGCGTTGATTCATCATGAGCCCCGTGAGCGGCTAGAAATTTCATGAAGTAGGCATAGGCGAGTACTCCCAGGCCAAAGGCAGCGTCTTTTTCCTCAAGGGTTTGTCTCCCCAGGCGATCAAGCAGGGAAATGATTTCACTGGGTCTTGAGATCCACTGCGGTTGAAGGCGCAGGATTTTAAGACTTGCCAGGACTCGTTTTTCTTGATTTTCACTGGCAATATCAGAAGCTATTTTGCAAAGGCTTACACTCATGATCGCTTTCCATAGCGTTGATGCAAGAGAGCTTCGATGTGATCCAGTTCCGATTGCAGGTCATGATGAGTGCCGTCTGATTGATAAATTTCAAAAAAGGCCTCACCCAGTTCTATCCAGGATTCATCCAGCAGAATCTCCAGGTGCTTTTGGGCGACCTCCTCATCAACGCCCAAACCCATGTATTTAGAAAGAGAGGGTAAAAGACCGGATTCTTTTGGCTCTGATTTTTTTGAGGTTATACGCGTCTTAACTTTGTCGACCTTATAGATTTCTGTAGCAAGTTTGTCCTCGCGGATGATTCCCTCACGACATCGATGGTGTAGAGTCTTTCCGAGACTTAACATGGCCGCTTCAATTTTCTCATCAATCTGAGACAAATCATGTGCAGGTTTCTTAGAGACTTCTGGAGAAGTTGGTTTAGCTGCGCTTCCAAAGATTTCATTGAGACGGCTACCCGAACTGGTAGTTTCTGAAAACCGCTCGAGAGTCCCAAGTGCCTCATCGCTAACCTCAATGTCCATGTCTTGAGATAAGCGTCTTAGAATCGGTAAAGCCAGGGGGTTTCCAGTCGAAAACAGAGCGTGAACAGTTTTGAGCCGCATGCTTGGCACAGGGTCACTGGCCAGGATATTGAGCAGTCCAATACAATCATTATCACAAAACACAGAAAGAGTATTGAGTCCTGCAAACCGCATAGAACTCTGGGGGTGAGTGATCAGGGACTTGATTTCGCTGATAGCGACCCCTTGTGGGATCTTTGAAAGCGTCTTGATAGCCCGGAGGCGCACACTCTCTTCTGGATCTTCAATTCGAGGAGTGATAAGCTGTATCAGTGAGCTAGTATCGCCCAGAGATGCGATGGCCTCAATTGCTAGAATCCGTGTCTGGGTTCGCGGAGAAAGCAGGAAGACTTCAAGTAAATCAACGGTATTGAATGTCCCAAAATCCTTGAGAAGCTCGATGATAAGTCCCAGTACATCTTCATGGCGTTCGAAGATCAGAAGATCGAGCAGGTCCGAGTAGGCGGATGCGGGCTTGACTTCTTTCATGATCCCCAGCATCGCAGATCGGATTTCTGGGTCGGGGCTGGCTAGCTTTTTACGATCATAGGACAGAGATGGGGTTGCGGCCATGGCACTGGGTTAATCATCGCAAAAGGCGCAGGATTTCTCTGAGCTTGGGCTCCAGACCGGTAAAGACGGAGTCGGCTATGATGTGGTGGCCAATATTGAGTTCTTCAATGATCTTGATCTCGAGGATAGGGCCGAGATTTTTAGTCGTAAGTCCGTGTCCTGCCGCAACTTGAATCCCCAGGTCGCTGGCCAGTCTGGGAGAATACTTGATACGCATAAGGGCTTGTGAAGCCTGCCTGGGGCTGGGGGAGTCGGCATAGACGCCGGTGTTGATTTCAATCTCAGGGATACCCAGCTTATGACAGGCTCGGATCTGGTCTGGACTTGGATCTACAAAAATAGCCAGGTCTACGCCGTAGTCTTTCATAGTCTTTTGAAAGCGTCGGATACTTGCGCGACTCTTGATCACATCCAGTCCGCCTTCTGTGGTTACTTCGGCCTTTCGCTCCGGAACCAGAGTAACCTTGGAGGGGCAAATCCGCGCGGCAATCTCACGCATTTCCTTACGCGTGGACATCTCGATATTTAAGGGGATTTTTAAGTTGGCCTTGAGGGTTTCAAGATCCTGATCCTGAATATGACGCCGGTCAGCTCTCAGATGAACCGTTATCTGCTCAACGCCCAGGTTTTCAGCCACCCTGGCGGCTCTGAGAAGATCCGGCTCATCCGTCTTGCGTGCCTCACGCAAGGTAGCAACATGATCAATATTCAATCCCAGGCGCATGACTAGAAAACCCTGTCGGTGTGAAATACATCAGGCAGTCTTAAAGATGAGGTGACCCATGCGGTTTTCAGACCTATCCCTACGATATGAATGGTATCTTGCATGACAACAGCTACACTGCGATAAGCCCTTAATAAATTCTGTTTTTCCCTTTGTATCTAAGAACCAATTTTCCACAATCTTGGTGAGTGAGAGATAGGTTCCAGATTCCCTGCGGATTATATCATGATCCTTTAAGAGCTCCAACTCCAGAAAAGCATGGTAGACTTCCTCTCCTACTTGAAAACAGCAGTCTTGAATATGAGGTCCCATAGCCAGGTTAAGGTCTTTATCTTCAGTGCATAGCAGGGTTTTGAATTCCCTTAAAACACCACTGAGAATGCCTTTGTAGCCTGCATGAGCTATTCCCACTTTATTTTGGCTGACAGCAAAAAGAGGAATGCAATCAGCGGTTCGAATCGTCAGAGCTTGATAGGGTAGCGAAGTGATGAGGGCATCTCCCTCACCATGATTTTCAAAAATCGTTTCAACGGAATTGATCGTGGTAATTTCATGTACCTGGTTTCCATGAACCTGATTCAGAGAGAAAAAACTGAGACTTGGAAACGATTCTCTCAAGGGTAGGTAAAGATCCCGGTCGCTAAAATCAAGAATCTGACCGCTTTGATCAAAGGCGTCAAAACTACCAAAGACTGTATTTAGCCACTGATAGCCCCTGAACCCATATCTTCGGGTTCCAGAATGCAGATCAATATCTATCTTTTGGGGGCTCAAATGGCTTTTCATACTCATGGACCTGATGCAGAAGCTCCTGGGTATATTCCAGCGAAAATCTGCGACCCTCTCTAAGCTCAAGGGCATGACGCAATACCGTCGAGGATTGTGAAAACCTGCGTAGCTTGGCCAGAGCATATCCTTTTAAAATCATAGCTTCCTGGTATTTTGGAAAATCATCTACAAGGGTCTCGAGGATCTTAAGTGCGGATACAGGGCGCTCAAACTGGAGGTAGATATAGGCCAGATTCTTGCGTGCTTTAGGGTTTTTGGGTTCCAGAAGCAAAATTTTACGATAGAGATAGAGACTGACTTTGAATCTGGATTCTTTGAAATGATTTTCAGCCTGCAAAAATAAAAGGCGGATTCGTTTCTTTTTGGGGTTTTCGGGCAGAGCACGGGCCTCTTTGAGATAGGTATTTGCTGAAACTACGAGGGATCTTTTGGAGCGCAAATTAATCACAGTATTGAGTTCACTTAGGGCATCTCGTCTTAGCCCCGCCTTGAGAAACTTCAAGGCTAAGTGATAATGCTCCTCAGGGCCAAGTGCCTCCAGTTTCTGGGGGCCTTCTTCCATGTGCGTGAGATTTTCACGAATCGGCTTCAAAAATGGGTTTGAAGTTGAATCTGGCTGGACGCGGGTTTTGAGGATTCTCTGCGTCTTCAATGTCTTTTCAACAGGTTTAGACGAAGCAGATTTCAGGGTTGAAATTTTTTTGTATAAAGGTAGAAGCTCCCTGATTTTTGCCAGTAGAAATTCATGGATTGGGCTACCCTGAGGAGCCTGGGTCAGGGCTTTATTATAAGTTTTTAGGGCATTTTCGGTCTCCCCAAGATTTTCCAAGAACAGGCCGGTACTCAGAGCGAGTTTTAGGGACCTTGCATTGAGGTTACGAGCCAGGTCAAAATGTTGGCGGGCCTTTTTTAATTTTCCTGCTTTCCAGGCACAGAGTCCCCAATGATATTGCAGTTCAAACCAGGCCAGAGCCTTATTCTCAATCTCATCAAAGGTCTTCAGGGCTAGCGAATAATTTCTCTCCAGGTAGTAGTACCAGGCCAGGGTGTGCAGGCAGGAAGTATTGCCGGGGTCAATATTGAGGCCATTTTGGGCAATTTCCTTGGCCTGGGCTTTATTCTTGGCATAGGTAAGAACCAGGTAGGAGTACATGCCCATAGCGCTAGGATTCATGGCATTCAGGCGTAAGACCTTGCGCAGCAGTTCCATAGCCTCAGCGGGCTTATTTTTTTGAATCAGCTGATCAACCCGCTGCTTCCAGTCATCTGCCGGTTCAACTTTTTTTGGAGTCCGAGAGCTGGAATACGGGCTTTTGAACTCAAAGCGTGATGTCGACCAGAGGGGACTATGGCTCAAAAGGGAAAGAGTGAACCCCAGGACGAAAGCCGTTCTTTGTAAAACTGGGCTAGGAAAGGTTAAAGAGCTTCTTTGCATTGTTATAAGTCTGGTTCAGAATCTCCATCTCAGAGTGTTGGGTCAGTTCACTCATCTTGGTAGCTACGTAAGAGACAAAGCACGGTTCGTTTCGTTTTCCACGCATAGGATGGGGAGCCAGATAAGGACAGTCTGTCTCAAGCAGGACACGATCCATGGGAGTCACCAGGAAAGCCTCGCGTGTGATCTGAGCATTTTTAAAGGTTAATAATCCCCCGTATCCAAGATGGAATCCTCTGCGCAAGGCTTGCATGGCCTCAGTAATCCCGCCTGAAAAACAATGTACGACTCCCCGGTAGTAGTCAATTTCATCTACAATTTTAAAAAAATCATCAAAGGCGTCTCGTACGTGGATAATACAAGGCATCTCCGCTTTCTTGGCCGCCAGAAGTTGTTTTTTAAAAACCTCTTTTTGTAATTCTCGCGGTGAATTGTCATAGTAATAATCGAGGCCCATTTCACCTGCGGCAACAACCGAAGGGTGGGAATAAAGTCCCAGGATTTCCTCAAGCTCCTCAAAGCTGTGCTCTTTGGCGTCATGGGGATGAACCCCGGAGCTTGCACTGGACTTGGGGAAACGCTTTGCGATATCAATGCAGGCCCGTGTGGTTTTGAGATCGGCCCCCACATTGATCCAGCCTTTCATGGTTTGACTGCATCGTTTAAGCAGTTCATCACGGTCCGGGTCAAAGCGCTCGTCGTAGAGGTGAGTATGGGTATCAAAAAGCGGGAGCTCTTGCATCAGGAAACCTTACTGCCTTCCTGCACAGGTCGATCCGTAGTGATCAGGCTCAGTTCTTTGCGATTTGAAGCCGCCAGGACCATGCCCTCAGAACGAACGCCGCGAATCTCGGTGGGCTCCAGATTGCGAACCATGACAATCGTCTTACCCGGGAGATCCGTTGGATCGTAGAAATTCGCTATGCCTGCCACGACTTGTTTTTTCCCCTGAGAGGTGGAGAGGATTAGTACCAAAAGTTTCTCGGCGTCCGGATGGGGTTTGGACTCCAGGATGGTAACAATCTCAAATCGAATCTTGGAGAAATCATCGATGGAAATTGTTTTTTCCTTGGATTTGGAAGACTTCTTTGATGAGGCTCCCTGGTCTGCTTGTGGCGGCTTGATCTTGGGAAAGAGGGCTGAAAACTCATGGATTTCAATACCAGGCCCAAGGCAGCAAGTTTGAACATTTTTCCAGGAAAACTCTGGTGGCTGTCCAAGAATCCCAAGGATTTTGGCACAGGTATCGGGGAGAAAAGGCGAGGCGGCATTGGCAATTCTCGATAGTGCATCTGCTATGAAATAGGTAAAGCCCTCAAAGGCTTGCGGGTTTTCTTTGGCCAGTTTCCAGGGCTCAGCCTTGTCTACGGCCTGATTCAGGGAGCGAACCGCTAACCAGAGAGAATCCAGTGCTTGATTGACCTCAAAACGCTCCAGCTTTGCCTTAAAATCAGTCAAGGCTTCAGGAATTACGCTCGTTGCAATTTTCCAGGCAGGTTCAAAATCAGGAGATAGTTCGCCTACTTCGGCTGAAAACCAGGACGGATAGTGAGCGGGGCGCTGGATCTTCGCATTGATTCTCTTGCGGGCAAACCCCAGAGTGCGCTGTACGAGATTCCCCAGATCATTGGCGAGTTCTGAGTTATAGCGCTTAATCAAAATATCGCTATCGTAATTTCCATCCTGTCCCAGGGATAGTTCGCGAAAAAGGGTAAATCGAAAGGCGTCGTTTCCGTAGGTTTTGGAAATGGTCAGAGGGTCCTGGGTGTTGCCTTTACTTTTGCTCATCTTCTCACCCTCACTGAGAATCCAGCCATGGGCTAAAATGCATTGGGGCAGGGGTAGCTCCAGGGCCAGCAGAAGAGCGGGCCAGATGATAGCGTGGAATTTTAAGATATCCTTACCTACAATTTGGCAGGCGGCTGGCCAGAAGGTTTCATAGAGTTCCTCATCCTGATAAATTCCGGCCGAAGTCAGGTAATTCATCAGGGCTTCAACCCAGACATAAATGGTTTGCTCTGAATCACCGGGGATGGGAATTCCCCATTCCACACTGGCTCGGCTGACCGAGATATCGTCCAAGCCCTGATCGAGCATGGAAAGCATTTCATTGCGTCTGTTTCTTGGAAGTACAAAGCCCGGATGGTCCTGGTAATACTGTTTCAAAGGCTCGGTATATTGACTGAGTCTGAAAAAATAGTTCTCCTCTTCAACACGTTGAAGTCTGGGGTCATTTTCTGGGTCATCCGAGATTTCTTTGACGCGCGTATCCGGATAGAAGTCTTCGTCTTCCACAAGGTACCAGCCCCGGTAAATATCTTTGTAGATATCTCCCTTTTGCATGAGCCTGGACACAAGTTTTTGCACGACTTTTTTATGGCGCTCCTCGGTGGTGCGGATAAAATCATCATGGCTGATCCCCAGCTCTTGCCATGCTTGTTTGAAGATAGCTGAGATGCGATCGGCCTGCTCTCTTGGAGTGATGCCGTTTTCTGCTGAGACTTCCTGAACTTTTTGCCCATGTTCGTCCGTACCCGTTGTAAAGCGGACCGGGTGATCAAAGAGACGATGAAACCTTCCCAGAGTGTCGGCTAATAGAGTTGTAAAAGCGTGACCAATATGCGGGGAACCGTTGGCGTAATAGATGGGAGTTGTCGTATAAAAGCTTTTCTTAGTCTTCATCTTTTGCTCTGACCTCGTCTGAAACTCTGAGTAAATTAGGGCCGCTGGCAATGGAGTTTTTAAGAAGAGTATGGGCCTCCTTGAAGCTCTGTTTCCAACTCATCTCAGTATCAGATTCCAGAAATGAAATCCCCAGGTTAATCTCACCGATGGGAGTCTCTCCCTGTTCAATGCTCAGATAGCGCACAATTTTATCCAGCATTTTAGCCATATGCAAAAGGCATGTTTTTCTATCAAGCCCGTAAAATGAGAGATGATAAAGCTGATCTTCGCGAGTGAAGATGGAAGGCAGGGGTAGGTGGTCTAAAATTCGCTCCTGAACCGCCTGATGATGGGTCTGGGAGTCTTCCTCCTTGAATTTCAGGTAGACAATGGTGAGGACAAAAGGCAGTTTTTGCAGACTGGCTAAAGAATGAAAATAGCGCGAGTGACTTTCAAATTGAGGGTAAGCCATCGCCTGTAGGGGGTGTTCAAGCGTTAGATCCGGGGTCAAGGCAAAGAGTTCCTGACAAAGAAGCCTCGAGAGAACCTGGAAAAAGTCCTTATGACGATTCAAATATTCCAGAGCCTGTGATTCATCTCGAATCCAGAGCAAACCCTGCACCTGACCTTGCACTCCCAGAGGAAAGACGGCGCCGTAAATTGGGGTGCCCGGGTTGTCACTGGAGAGAAACTGCCCCAGGTTGGTATCGCTTTTCAAATCATTGGTAATGACGGGCTCGCCTTCATTATAGGCTTTACCGCTAAACTCCGAGAGAATCGAAAATTGTGAGGGACGGCTGGATTTTGGAGCAGGCGACGCGGTGTTCAGCTGGGATATCAGATAAATTTTTTGATTCCCAATGGCAAAAAGAAAGAGCTCGGCATTGGGGAAATATCGATTCAGTCGCGCCAAAAAAGCATGTGCCAACTGCGTGGGTTGACGGTTGGGTTCGGTTAAAATTTCAAAGAATGGAACTGGCGAGAGTTCATCCGTGTCGGGAAGCTGCGCATCTGGCTTGGAAAATAGCTCAAGAACCTTAAGTAGATTAGTATAAAAGGGGTAAAGCGGACTTGAATCTGACACGGCTTCCACTTCTTTTTGTTCTGATTTATGGAGCCTTCTGAGATAAGCAAGGCAGTTTCTCTCAAAACTTGACGACATTCTGGAGCGGATCAATTCGGCTATCAAAAACAGTATTGCCGCCGGAACAAAAAGTTTCTGGAACTTAAACTGATACTCAGGGAGCAGGTAATGGCTGCCTGCAAAATAGAAAAGCCCCAGGCATAAAAAAACCAGTAAGATGGAAAAAAACTTCTGCTGAACTGTCATTATCCTTCTTTCTTTGCAGCCTCTTTCTTGTCTGCTTTTTGATCACAATGGGTATAGATTGTCACCTGGTTTTTTCCTTGACGCTTGGATTGGTAGAGGGCCTGGTCTGCCGCTTCATAGAGAGCATCCACTGAATCTCCATCCCGCGGAAACTCTGCAATTCCTATGGATACCGCCACCTGGACTTCTTGTCCATCTGGAGTATCAACAGGCTTGTCATGAATCAGTTGACGCAGGCGATTGGACGGAGCCTTGGCTTCTTCTGCCGTTTGTCCCGGGCAAATTACCGCAAACTCCTCCCCACCGAGCCGGCAGGGAATATCGCAGTCGCGTACTGAATTTGCGATGGTACGAGCCACTTGAATTAAAACCTTATCTCCACAAGCATGACCAAAGCTGTCATTAAAGGACTTAAACGAATCAATGTCTAGCATCATAAGTGAAAAAGGTTCACCAGAGTCTTCAATGAGGTCGCGCATATTGACGTAAAAATACCGTCTGAGGTACAGCCCTGTCATTTCGTCAGTTATAGCAAGTTTGTACAGTCTGGCATTATCAATGGCCGTTGCGCAAATATTTGCAATGGCCTGGAACAAATTCAAGTCCACTTCATCAAAACCGTAGGGTCTGGACTTTGAGATGTTCATGACTCCAAGGGAGCGTTCTTTAGAAACCAGGGGAACAGAAAGCATGGTGCCTGGCGAAACTTTGCGGCGTTTCAGGCGCACAAAGGTCTCGTCACGAAGGGTGTCTAAAACCAGCATAGGTTGACGCGTCTGAAATACATGACCGGCAACCGATTCACCTGAAGCAAGAACCGTTTTGCGCAGGACTTCTTTGTCCAATCCCTTGGCCATGGCAATTTTCAAGAGTTCTGTCTGGGGGTCATGGAGCATGATGGAGCCTTTTTCAGCCTCCATTACATCCGTGACCGTATCGAGTATTGTTTTCAGTAGATGGGTATATTCAAGTTCGCTGGTTACAATCGTGCCTACGTGCTACAGAGTTTGGAGTTCCGCTATTTTTTTATTCAAGCGGCTCCGCTAC